>DATMCA010000454.1:0-18151 GCA_035559015.1 Umezawaea sp.
CTGCACCTCGCCGCGGGCCTCCGCGAGCGGCTTCCCGATCTCGCGCGTCACCAGCCGGGCCAGCGCCTCGGAGTTCGCCGACACCAGCCTGCCGATGTTGCCGACGACCTGGCCGCGGACCGGAGCGGGTACGGCGGCCCACGCCCTCTGCGCGGCCTTGGCCCGCCGCGCGGCCTCCACCAGCGCGGAGGCGGGCTCCAACTCGATCGACGCGACCACGTCGTCCACGTCGAGCGGACTGGTCGAGGTGTAGGCGTTCCCAGGCGACATGACCTCAGCGTGCTGCCCGCACCAAGACGTTGCCAAGCCCCCGCAGAGTGAAACCTCAAGTCGTCGAGCATAAGCTGACCTGGTGCTGAACCCGCTGCACCTGCGAACCCTCGTCGAGGTGGTCGCCGTGGGTTCCTTCGCCGCCGCGGCCCGCGCCCTCGGCTACACGGCGTCGGCGGTGTCCCAGCAGATCTCCGCGCTGGAACGCGCCGTGGGCGTGGAGTTGTTCGAGCGCGAGGCGCACAGCATCCGCCCGTCCGCGGCGGCGCTGTTCATCGCCGAACGCGGCGCCGAACTCCTGGCGGGCCTGGACGGCTTCGAGCAGGAGGTCCAGGCCATGGTCCAGGGCCGCAGGGGCCGCATCCGGCTGGGCACCTTCCCCACCGCGAGCGCCCGCCTGGTCCCGCACGCGGTGGCCAGGCTGACCGCGGACCGCCCCGACGCGGACATAGCCCTGGACGAGGCCGAACCCGACGACGTGCTGCCGCTCGTCCTGGCGGGCGACCTGGACCTGGCCCTCGTCTACACCTACGACCTGGTCCCGAGGACCTGGCCGGACGACCTCACCGTCGTGCCGCTGCTGGACGAGGCCCTGCTGCTCCTGCTGCCGGACGACCACCCGGCGGCGAGGCACCGGACCGTGCGACCGGACGAGCTGAAGGACGTCCGCTGGATAGCGAGCAGGGACGGCACGGCGGGCGCGACCTGCCTCACCCGCCTCTGCGCGGCCCACGGCTTCACCCCGCGGACGACGTTCCGCAGCAACGACTACGGCGTCGTCCAAGCCCTGGTGGCGGCCGGTGTGGGCGTGGCACTGGTACCGGCGCTCGGCTACACCGAACACCCCGGCACGACGGCCCGCGGGCTGCGCGGCACCCGGCTCGGGCGGCACGTGGCCGCCGTGCACCGCAAGGCCAACAACAACCCGCTGCTGCGGGACGCCTTGGCGGCGTTGACGGCGGCTTGCGACCGAGCCCGGAACGACCACCTGACGCCGCCCCGCTGAGAGGCGGACAAAAGCGCTCCGGGTATTGGAACAATCAGGAAATCGACGGGAAATCGCGCCGCAACAAATCGACTCGCTACTCGCCCTTGACGCCGTCGGCCAACTCCCGCAGGAAATCCAGGTGCCCCACGTGCCGAGCGGTCTCCTGGATCACGTGCACCAAAATCCAGCGCACCGTCTTGTCGTCCGGCAATGCGGTCGGTTCGTCCGGCCCGCGCCCGTCCAACGCCCGCGCGGACAACTCCCACTCCGCCCGGTACTCGGCGATCACCGTTTCCGGCGTCTCCTCGTCCCCGAAGATCCACGACGCGTCGGCGTCCGCACCCCACAACGACGGCAGGTCCGCTCCGCCGCCCACGATCGACATCCAGTACCGCTCCACGGCGGTCAGGTGCTTCAACACCCCCATCGCCGTCACCACCGGCGACGTGGGCAGCGGAGCGGCGGCCCCCAGCGACCGGCTCAACCCCTCCACCTTCGCCGCGGCCGTCAACCGCAGGAAGTCCAGGAACTCCCACTGCAACCGCAGTTCGTCCGTCGCGTACGTCCGTGGCCAGTGGCGTTCCGGGAGATTCGAACTCATGTTCGACACCCTAGCGCCGCCGGTACCACCGCGGCGAGGTGGTCGGCGGTGGCCTCAACCGCGCCCGGACCACCACCACGTTGGGCCCCTCGGCCGAAACCGCCTCCGCCAACCGGGCCCCGAACACCGGCCCGAACCCGTCCACGGCGACAGCGGGCACGCCGAAACTCGCGGCCAGCGCGACGAAGTCCGGCGTGTGCAGGTCCACCCCGGCGGACGGGTGCCCGGCGATCTCCTGGTCGTACCGCAACATCCCGTACCCGCCGTCGTCGACGACCACGACGGTCACCGGCAACCGCTCCTGCGCCACCGTCGCGAGATCCCCGCAGGCGAACAGGAATCCGCCGTCCCCGCAGATCGCCACCGCCCGGCCGGCCACCGACGCCCCCACGGCCGCCGGGAACCCGAACCCGAGCGTCCCCCACCCCACCGGGTAAGCCAGCCCGCGAGGCCGCGACACCCGGTGGAACCCGCCGACCCAGTACCCGGCGACGCACATGTCCGCCACCAGCGTGGCCGACACGCCCTCCAGCGCCGCCAGCAGGTACGCGGCCTCCGGCGACTCGTCCGCCACGATCCGCCGGACCGCCGCGTTCACCCCGCTGACCAGATCCACCACCGGCACGGCCGGCGGCAGTGCCGGGACCAGCGCCGACACCACCCGCCGTGCGTCGCCCACCAGCACCACGTCGGCCGAGTAGTTCTTCGACGCCTCACCGGGATCCACGTTGATCGCCAGCAGTCGGCGGGGCTGCGGCATGGCCCAGTTCTGCGTGGACATCCCGTCGAAGTCGGTCCCGATCGCGATGACCAGATCCGCCGAGTCCCACAGCTGCCCGACCTCCGGCACGTGCGCGGGCCCGTTCACCGCGTACGGGTGGTCGAGCGGCAGCAACCCGCGCGCCCCGAACGTCGTCAGCACCGGCGCCCCGATCCGCACGGCCAGCGCCCCCACGTCGGCACCCGACCGCGCCGCCCCGCCACCGGCCCAGATCACCGGCCGCCGCGCCCCCTCGATCAACGCCACCGCCTCGGCGAGGTCCGGCAGCGGACCGTCCTCAACGGACTCCAACGCGGCGGGCGCGGCCGGGGCCACCAGGAAGTCCGTGGGGATCCCCAGGTACACCGGCCCCTGAGCGCCGGACAGCGCCGTCCCCACCGCCCGGTGGGCGTAAGCCGCGAGCGACTCCGCCGAGGGCGCGGTCCACGCGTCCTTGACCACCGACCGGAACATCCCGGCCTGGTCCCGCGTCTCGTGCAGCACACCCCGGTGCACGCCCGAAACCCGCAACGTGGAAGGGATGTCGGTGGCGATCACCACCACCGGCGACCCGGACGCCATCGCCTCGCCGACCGCGCCCAGCGTGTTCGCCGCCCCCGGCCCGGTCGTCACCACGGCCACGCCCACCCGCCCGGTGGCCCGCGCGTACCCGTCCGCCGCGTACACGGCCGTCTGCTCGTGCCGAACCCCGATCATCCGGATCCCGGACCCGCGCAGCGCCTCCCACACGGCCAGGTTGTGCACGCCGGGCAGGCCGAACACCACCTCGACGCCGTGCGAGGCGAGCACTTCGAGCAGGCGGCGGGCTCCGGTGACCATGGGCCCGACGGTAAGCAGCCCCGCTCAGCGGGGCAATGCGGGTGAAGCGGTTCTGGGGGTCAGCACCACCCGCGCGGGCGCTTCGACGACACCGCGCCGGACCAGCCACGCCACGGTCGCCGCCGAGTCCTCCAGTCGTTCCCGCGGGTCGTGCCGCCGCAGTGCCGCCGACACCTCCGCCAACGGCCTGCCGTCCAGTTCCCGCCAGGCCCGCACCTCGCGCTCGGACACCTCGACGTCGAGGCCGCGGCCGATCAGCGCCCACCCGTCGCGCAGCCGGACCGGGGTGGAGTACGGGCTGCTCCGGGGGCCGTCGCCGCCGACGTGCTCCGGGGGCGCGGGGAGCTCGCGCAGTTCCGCGTCCCACCCCTCGACCGCGCACCAGGCCAGCAGCAGCCCGGCGGCGCGCAGGCGGTGCTCGGCCACCTCGCGCACCGACCCGTCGAGTGGCACGACCTGCCGCAGCAGGCGCGACACGAGGTCGCACCACGGCGCGGTCACGCGGTTGCGGCTCAGCCTGCGGACCAGCGGGCCGTCGTCCGCACGGGCCTGGCCCGCGGCGGACAGCGCGGCCTCGCAGGCCGATTCCAGGGCTTCGGTGGACGCGATGGCCGCGCTCACGTCGTCGCCCGCCAACACCGCGGTGTGCGTGTCCACGGTCCGGGCCGTGGATTCCGCGCCGTGGTGGAGCACCGCGATCCTGCGCGCCGTCGTCTGCGGTTCCGTCATGCTCCCCGCACGTCCGCCGCCGCGATCCGGTTCACCCGTTCGTGGAACTCCCGGGAAATCGGGGTGCGGCCGTTGGTACGGTGGATACCGGCGTGCGTGAGCAGACGTGAGGCTGGAGCCACTCCCCGGCAACCGGGTGGCAGATCCGCCGCGGGGTAGAGGTACCCCTGCTCATCGGGGAACACCTGTCAGCCGACCGACGCACGAGTGCGCGCGTCCTACTTCGCCGAGCCGGGCGGTGCGAGCGGGAGCCCACCGTGTCACGCACGTCCCTCACCGACCAGCTGGTCGACCTCCGCCGGGTGTACACCGGCGAGAACCTGTCCCAGGCGGTGCCCGCCATCAAGGCCGCGCTGGCCGCGTTCACCGCGGACGACCGCGACCGGGTCGTGGACGCCCTGCGGGGTCGGGCCGAACTCCCCGAGCGGCTGCGCCTGGAGCTGCTGCCCGAGGCGTTGTCCACGCCCCAGCGGGAACTGGAGTCCGCGCTGCTGCGCGTCGCCTCCGACGCGGCCGCCCACTTGCAGCTGCGCCCACCTGCGAGCATGCTGCGACCGGCGCACGCTTTCCGCGCGGTCGAGCCGTTCGCGGTGCCGCGCGTGCACCTGGCGGACCACGCGCTCGGCCCGCTGCTCTACGAACTCCTGCCCCGCCTGGAGGAGACGTGGGTGGCGGGCTTGGCGGGGCTGCGCGTGCGCAGGCACCCGCGGGCGGTCGAACTGCACGTGCTGGACGACCCGGACGCGCGGATCGTCCTCGCGGGCGTGGACGCCGCGGCCTGGGACACCGCCATGAAGTACGTCAACCGGCTGCTGGCCGACCGCGACCTGGCCTCCACGTTCGCCGAGGGCGACCTGACCGGGCCGGAACGGGCGCACCTGGCCGAACACGGCCGCACGCCCGGTCCCGCGGGTCTCGGCAGCTCCCTGCTGCGCCGCGTGCACCTGTTCGCGAAGGCCCCCTGGCTGCGGTCCTGGTCGCAGGGGGATCAGTGGTGGCTGGAGTGGCCGGGCGGCCTCGGCCTGGTCTGGGTGGCCGATCGGCTGTCGGACGGCGTGTTCGGCCTGCCCGACGCGGTCGAGGTGCCCAGTTCGGCGGGTGGTCTGGGGCTGGCGGTCGGCGCGGACCAGTTGTTCCTGCGCGAGGTGGACGGCCCGGATCCGGCGAACGAGGAGGCTCTGGCCGCGTTCGAGTGGCCCGACGGCGTGACGGGCTGGGCGGCGATCATGTAGTCGTGCCGAGGGGACGCGGGGCCCGTGTGCCCTGCGTCCCAAGCGGTCCACGCCGTGAGTCCGTTGTGGACCGACCGGGTCGGGTGCCGCGATCACCCGTTCGGGGGTGGCGGAGAGCGACACGTGAACGCGGCTCGTGTCCGCGATCACGGCAGTTTGCGATGGTCGGGCCCACCGGCGTCGGTAGACTGCCCTCGACCAGCCGCGACCGCGTCCGGTCGGGCAAGACCGTCAGGAGGACCCCGGTGACCCAACCGGCCGAGGCCCACCCCGCGCCACGCCGCGTGCTCGTCGCGGAGGACGAAGCGCTGATCCGCCTTGATCTCGTCGAGATGCTGCGAGAAGAGGGCTACGAGGTCGCCGGTGAGGCCGCCGACGGTGACGAGGCCATCAAGCTCGCCACCGAACTGCGCCCCGACCTCGTGATCCTCGACGTCAAGATGCCCAAGGTCGACGGCATCGAGGCGGCGTCCGCCATCGCGGGGGGTCGCATCTCCGCCGTGGTGATACTGACCGCCTTCAGCCAGCGCGAACTGGTCGAGCGCGCCCGTGACGCCGGCGCCATGGCGTACCTCGTCAAGCCGTTCGCCAAGCGCGACCTGGTGCCTGCGATCGAGCTGGCCATGAGCCGCTTCGCCGAGCTCCAGGCGTTGGAGAACGAGGTCGCGGGCCTGACCGACCGCCTGGAGACCCGCAAGGTCGTCGAGCGCGCCAAGGGCCTGCTGATGAGCAAGCAGAACCTGTCGGAGCCAGAGGCTTTCCGGTGGGTGCAGAGGACGGCGATGGACCGTCGCACGACCATGAAGGCGGTAGCCGAAGCCGTCATCGAAAATTTCGGCTGAGTTACCCGATCGGGTAAGGAGTTCGTTCTCCTGAGCTAAGCATCTCACTCATTGTTGGTTACTGGTTGCATGTGCCCTGTGACCAGCGGCAATTTGATGCCGATTTAAGACTGTTAACGGTTCCCTAAAGTAACGCGACTACCGTCACAATGTGGACACAGAGCAGTAGGACCACCTGTTCACAGAACACATCTGAAGCTACGTTCCTGCCCTAACCCAGCCCCTGTGTCGGGGGCTCCGCCTACCGGCGGTTGGTTGGTCATGGGAGGTAACCGGTGTCAGGAGCGCGACTCGGACGGGTACTCGTGCTAGCGACGGCAGCGTCGTTGGTTCTGAGTGCTTGTGCCGGCGGTACCAGCTCGTCGGGCGGGGGGGACGCAAGCACCATCAAGATCGGGTTCATGGGTGACCTCACCGGTGAGAACTCCGGAATCGTGATCCCGCCGAACAACGGCGCGAAGCTCGCGATCGACGAGTACAACGCCAAGAGCCCCAAGGTCAAGATCGAGCTGAAGGACTACGACAGCCAGGGCAAGCCGGAGCAGGCCACGTCGCTGATCGCGACCGCCGTCGGCTCCGACAAGATCACCGCCCTCATCGGCCCGGCTTTCTCCGGTGAGTCGAAGGCCATCGGCGGCGTGCTGGAGCAGAGCAAGATCCCGAGCGTCTCGCCGTCGGCGACGAACCCGGGTCTGGCCAAGAACGGCTGGAAGTACTGGCACCGCGTGGTGGCGAACGACGACGACCAGGGCCCCGGCATCGCCGAGTTCCTCGTCAAGGCGAAGTCGCCCAAGAAGGTCTTCGTCCTCTCGGACGACCAGGAGTACTCGGTCGGCCTCGCGGACGCCTTCGCGAAGTCCTTCGAGGGTGCGGGCGTGGCCGTCGAGCGCGACAAGTTCGCCAAGGACGCCTCGGACTACTCCTCGACCGTCGCCAAGGTGAAGTCGTCCGCTCCGGACATCATCGCCTTCGGTGGCTACTACGCCCAGGGCGGTCGTCTGCTCAAGCAGCTCCGCGACGGCGGCGTGACCGCGACCTTCGCGACCGGTGACGGTTCGCTCGACGCCCAGCTCGTCACGGGTGCCGGCGCGACCGCGGCCGAGGGCGCCGTCATCGGCTGCCCGTGCGCCATCACCACCGAGGGCGACCAGAAGGACTTCGCCGCCCGCTACAAGGCGAAGTTCAACGTCGACCCGGCCATCTACGCGTCCGAGGGCTACGACGCCGCGACCGCGTACATCAAGGCCATCGAGGCGGGCAACACCACCTCGGACAAGATCAACGAGTTCTTGAAGACCGCGGACTTCAAGGGCATCACGAAGCAGATCAAGTTCAAGGACAACGGCGAGCCCGAGTCGAACGCGATCTTCGTCTACCAGGTCGTCGGCGGCGCGATCAAGCTGCTCGGCCCGGCCGCGGAGGCGAAGCTGGGCAGCTGATGCCGGCGGAGCAGGAATAGCACGACGCGGGGGAGCGGGGGCGCTGGTACACCAGCGCTCCCGCTCCCCGCCACTGTGGCGAACAATCCTCGCCCCGTCTCGTAAGGCATACCAGTCATGCTTCAAGAACTGCAGAACCAGTTCCTGACCAGCACCGTAGGTGGACTGGTCATCGGCTCCATCTACGCGCTCGTCGCACTCGGCTACACCATGGTCTACGGCGTGCTGCGGCTGATCAACTTCGCGCACTCCGAGATCTTCATGATCGGCACGTTCGCGTCGCTGGTCACCCTCACGGCGATCGCCCCGACGGCCCCCCTCGGCGGCGTCGCGATGATCGGCGTGATGGCGCTGATCGTCCTCATCTCCGCCGCCGTCTCCGGCGGCGCGGCGGTGCTGCTGGAGGCCATCGCCTACCGGCCGCTCCGCAAGAAGGGCGCGACCAGGCTCGCCGCGCTGATCTCCGCGATCGGCGCGTCGCTGTTCCTCCAGGAGCTCTTCGGCCTCGAGGTCATCAACTGGCTGACCGGCAAGCCCGGTCGCAACCAGCAGTCGGCGCCCAGGTTCGTCGACCGCGACACGCTCTTCACCATCGGCAACGCGAACGTCCGCACCGACCACGTGCTGGTCATCGTCGGCGCGGTCATCGTGATGATCATCCTCGACCAGTTCGTGAGCCGGACCAAGCTCGGCCGCGGCATCCGCGCGACCGCGCAGGACCCCGAGGCCGCCGTGCTCATGGGCGTCAGCATCGACAACATCGTGCGGGTCACCTTCCTGCTCGGTGGCGCGATGGCCGGTGTCGCGGCCGCGTTCTACGTGATGGAGATCGAGAACACCGACTACCGCGTCGGTTTCGTGCTCGGCATCAAGGCGTTCACCGCCGCCGTGCTCGGTGGTATCGGCAATCTGCGAGGTGCCCTGATGGGCGGCATCGTGCTCGGCTTGGTGGAGAACTGGGGTGCGATCTTCCTGGGATCCCAGTGGAAGGACGTCATCGCGTTCGTGATCCTGGTCGCCGTGCTCATGTTCCGCCCCACCGGCATTCTCGGTGAATCCCTGCAGAGGGCACGAGCATGAAAGGCGACGACGGCGTGACTGCAAAGCGAAATGCATTCCACCCGATCGACCGCGCACGCGATTGGTGGGCCGACGCCCCGCAGTGGCAGCGCTACACCGTGTACCTCGCAGCGATCGTGTTCGCGCTGATCCTCCCGGCGCCGTGGATCGGTTCGTTCATGTCCCCGCAATCGGACTGGACGACGGTTCTCTTCTACCCGATCGGCACGTACATCCTGCTGGCCGTGGGCCTGAACATCGTGGTCGGCCAGGCGGGCATGCTCGACCTCGGGTTCGTCGCCTTCTTCGCGATCGGCGGCTACACCCTGGCGTACTTCGGCACCAAGCACGGCCTGACCTTCTGGGCCACGCTGGTGATGGGCATCGTGCTGGCGGCGGTCTCCGGCGTCATCCTCGGTGCGCCGACGTTGCGACTGCGAGGCGACTACCTGGCGATCGTGACGCTCGGGTTCGGTGAGATCGTCCGGATCACCGCGAACAACACCGACGAGATCGGTGGCGCCCGCGGCATCACGAACGTCCCGCACCCCGAGCCGCTGTTCGGCATGGAGTTCCTGCTCGACCCGGCGCCGTACTACTACCTGATCGTCGCCGCGATCGCGCTGGTCATCATCTTCTCGGTCCGGCTGCACAAGAGCCGGGTCGGGCGCGCGTGGGCGGCCATCCGCGAGGACGAGGACGCCGCCGAGCTCATGGGCGTGCCGACGTTCAAGTTCAAGCTGCTCGCGTTCGCGATCGGCGCGATGATCGGTGGCCTGGCGGGCGCGATCTACGCCAGCAAGGCGATCTTCATCGAGCCGAACACGTTCCCGTTCATCCTGTCCGCGACGATCCTCGCCGCGGTCGTGCTGGGCGGCGCGGGCAACCTGCCGGGCGTCATCCTCGGCGCGTTCGTGATCGCGTGGCTGCCGGAGCGGTTCCGCTTCCTGGCCGAGTACCGGATCCTCCTGTTCGGCGCCGTGCTCGTGCTGATGATGGCACTGCGTCCGGAGGGCCTGCTGCCGTCGCGGCAGCGCAAGGCCGAACTGCACGAGGGAACGGGCGGCATGGGCACCTTGGCCGCCGAGGTTCCCGGCCCGGACTCCGACGATTCGTCCGCGGAGGTGGGCAGCAAGTGACTACCCCAGTGCTGGAAATCGACAACGTGACCATGCGCTTCGGCGGCGTGACCGCGTTGAAGGAAGCGAAGATCTCCATCAACAGCGGGGAGATCTTCGCCCTGATCGGTCCGAACGGCGCGGGCAAGACCACGGTGTTCAACGTGGTCACCGGCGTCTACGCGCCGACCGAGGGCGAGATCCGCTTCAACGGCGAGCGCATCGACGGCCAGAAGCGCTTCAAGGTCACCAAGAGGGGCATCGCCCGCACGTTCCAGAACATCCGTCTTTTCCACAACATGACGGCCCTGGAGAACGTGATGGTGGGCGCCGACGCGCACCACAAGACCGGTGCGATCGGCGCGACCCTCGGCCTCCCCTGGCACCGCAAGGAGGAGAAGCGCGGCCGCGAGGTCGCCCGCGAGCTGCTCGACTTCGTCGGCATCTCCGCGCGGATGACCGAGACCGCGAAGAACCTCCCGTACGGCGACCAGCGCAGGCTGGAGATCGCACGGGCCCTCGCGACGGACCCGAAGCTGCTGCTGCTCGACGAGCCCGCCGCGGGCATGAACCCGGCGGAGAAGATCGCGTTGCAGGACCTGATCCGCAAGATCCGCGACGACGGCCGCACTGTGCTGCTGATCGAGCACGACATGAGCCTGGTCATGCACGTCAGCGACCGGCTCGCCGTGCTCGACTTCGGTCAGCTCATCGCGGAGGGGCTTCCGCACGAGGTGCAGAACAACCCGAAGGTCATCGAGGCGTACCTGGGAGTGGCAGAAGATGCTTCTTGAGGTCAAGGACATCAACGTCCACTACGGGAAGATCGCTGCCCTCAAGGGGATCAGCATCGAGGTCAACGAGGGCGAGATCGTGTCGCTCATCGGGGCCAACGGCGCGGGCAAGACGACCACGCTGAAGACGATCTCGGGTCTGCGCCCGCTCTCCAGCGGCCAGATCCTGTTCGACGGCGAGGACATCTCGAAGACCCCCGGCCACAAGCGGGTGCAGCTCGGAATCGGGCAGTCCCCGGAAGGTCGCGGGGTGTTCCCCGGCATGACCGTGCAGGAGAACCTCCTCATGGGCGCCTACACCCGCAAGGGTGATCTCTCGGGCGACCTCGACGAGGTGTACGAGCTGTTCCCGCGCTTGAACGAGCGCAAGACGCAGTTCGGCGGCACGATGTCCGGCGGCGAGCAGCAGATGATCGCCATCGGCCGCGCGCTGATGACCAAGCCGAAGGTCCTGCTCCTCGACGAGCCGTCGATGGGTCTGGCCCCGATGCTGATCGCGCAGATCTTCACCATCATCAAGGAGATCAACTCGCGCGGCACCACGGTGCTCCTGGTCGAGCAGAACGCCCAGCAGGCGCTCAAGCTCTCCGACCGCGCCTACGTGCTCGAAACCGGCCGCGTCGTCAAGAGCGCGCCCGGCGTCGAGCTGCTGAACGACCCCGGTGTCCGGGCCGCCTACCTCGGTGGCGACCTCGGCCACTGAGCCGGTCCGGGTCTGCCCCGAGAGGGCCGTCGGAGCACCTGCTCCGACGGCCCTCTCGGCGTTCGGTCACCGGGTCAGGTCGATCTCCGGACCGGTCAGGTCCTGCTGGTCGACCAGCGTGGGCCCGCCGAACACCCGCAGCTTCGCCGGCTTCGCGTCGTCGGGGACGTCGTAGTAGACGTCGTACTCCAGCCTCACCGCCGAGCCGAGGTCGACCTTCTCCGGCTGGCGCTTGATCGTCATGGCCTGGGTGTCCGTCGTGTGCTCCCCGCCCGCCGCGTCGACCAGCACCGGCCGCCGGGCGTCGTACAGGATCGTGCTCCGCCCGTTGCTCGTGACGAGCAGCCGGACCCGGACGAACTGGCCCTTCGCCTGCCACTCCGCGTGGCTGCCGATCACCATCTCGATGCCCGTGGTGAGACCCAGCGCGACGAACGACGTGTCGCCGTCGGTCGCGGTGGGCAGGTGCAGGACCGTCTCGTCGGCGCGGGCCGTCTCGGGCGGCGGCGAGTACGTCTTCGGGGACGGCGGCGGGGCCGGGTCGTTCGCGGTGCAGGAGGTCAGGGCGACCACCGCCGTCAGACCGAGGGCCAGAGCTCGTCGCGGATCCACCCCGCCAGTGTCCCAGCTGGACACCCTGTTCACGACGATCTCGTCGGCGACGGGTGCTTCGACCGCTTCGTGCAACCGACGAGGACCCGTGCGGCGTGGAACGGGTGAGAACCCGTCGGTCAGGACGAGGAGGTCCCCGGTGCCCGAAGCCCGCCGGTCACGAGCGTTCGCCGTCGCACGGCGGAAGGCGCCGTTCCGCAACGAGCGCGCGACCGGGTGTGGCAGCCTTGTCGGGTGCACCACCTGATGACCGTCGTGCTCGCGCAGGACGCGGATCTGCTCGTCGAGCAATGGCCGTCGACGCTGGTCGAAGGCCTGGTCCAAGGGGCTGTCTACGCTTTGCTGGCCCTCGCCTGCACGCGGGCCCGCGGGAGGGTCGACGTCGGCCAGGTGGCGGGGTTCTCGCTCGGGCTGTTCGCCGCGTACTCGGCGTTCTGGGCGCTGGGGTTCCGGCCGGGGCCGACGCCCCGCGTCGCGCCCGCCCTGGTGCTGGTCTTCCTCGTGGTCGGGCTGTTCGCCGCCGTCGCGGCGGCTTCGGCCGCGGCCATCGCGATGTCCAGGGCGCGCTCACTGCTCTCCGGTCCCCGGTGGGCGCTGCCGCTCGGGGTCGGGGCGTTCGCCGTCGTGCACCTCGGGATCTGGCTGCTGCGGGGTGCGCAGTCGGAGCCGATGATCCGGCCGTTCCGGCCGCACGAGCTGCTCCCCGACGTGGACGACCTCCAGCTCGCCATCCTCGTGCTCGCCGCGGCCGCCATCGTCGGAGCGGCCGCCGCTACCCGGCGCGGCGAGCCCCCGCTGCTGGTCAGCGGCGGTCTGGCCGGAATGGCGGCGTTCCTCTACCTGCTGAAGGTGCCCAGCTCCGCCTGGTACCTCACCGGGATCTCGGTCGGCCTCTACGCGGTCACGGCCGTCGTCCTCGGCCGGACGGCGCGCGGCGTGGTGGTTGCCGCCGTCGCGCTCGGCGTGGTGCAGGTGGCCGTGGAGACCGTCCTCGGATCCCGCTGGTGGCTGCCGTTCGCCGGGGCCCTGCTGGTCGCCGCCACCGGTCTCCGGCTGCTGCTCGCCTGGCGCCGCCGCCGGGCCGGAGCCACCGCCTAGGACTTCGGCTCACCCGGCGGGCGTTCACGCAGGATGCACGTCAGCCGCGCGGTGCACACGGCCTTGCCGTCCTCGTCGCTCACCGCGATCTGGAACGTCGCCGTGCTCCGCCCGACGTGCAGCGGCGTGCACACCCCCGTGACCAGACCCTCGCGGGCGGCCCGGTGGTGCGTGCAGGACAGCTCCAGCCCGAGCGCGACCCGGTCCGGCGCCGCGTGCATCGCTGCCGCGACCGACCCCAGCGTCTCCGCCAGCGACGCCGTGGCCCCGCCGTGCAGCAGGCCGTACGGCTGCCGGTTGCCCGCGACGGGCATGGTGCCGACCAGCCGATCCGCATCCCAATGGGTGATTTCGATGCCGAGTTTCGTGGTGAGCTGCTCGGCGGCGAGATCCATGTTCAGGCCTGGGAGCTGGTCTGGTGTGGGCGGGACGGCGGCGGTCACCGGCTACCTCCGGTCGGTGCGGAACTGTCGGTGCTCCACCCTAGACTCGGTGCGTGAGCACTTCCGACGCACCGCGCCTGCTGCTGATCGACGGCCACTCGATGGCGTACCGGGCCTTCTTCGCGCTGCCCAAGGAGAACTTCTCCACCAACACGGGCCAGACGACGAACGCCGTGTACGGGTTCACCTCGATGCTCATCAACCTGCTGCGCGACGAGGCCCCGACGCACGTGGCGGTGATGTTCGACGTCTCGCGCAAGACGTTCCGCTCGGAGGCGTTCGCCGACTACAAGGCGAACCGCAGCAAGTCGCCGGACGAGTTCAAGGGCCAGGTCAGCCTGATCCAGGACGTGCTCGCCACGCTGTCGATCCCGACCATGGCGAAGGACAACTTCGAGGCGGACGACCTCATCGCGACGATCACCACGCAGGCGGTCGCGGAGGGCTTCAAGGTCGCGATCTGCACCGGCGACCGCGACGCGTTGCAGCTGGTCAACGACTCGGTGACCGTGCTGTACCCGGTCAAGGGCGTGTCCGAGATGGCCCGGTTCACGCCCGAGCTGGTGCTGGAGAAGTACGGCGTCACTCCGGAGCAGTACCCGGACTTCGCGGCGCTGCGCGGCGACCCGTCGGACAACCTGCCGAAGATCCCCGGCGTCGGCGAGAAGACGATCACCAAGTGGATCCAGCAGTTCGGGTCCCTCAACGGGCTGATCGACCGGGTCGACGAGGTCAAGGGCAAGGCCGGTGAGGCGCTGAGGGACAACATCACCAACGTGATGCTGAACCGCCACCTGACCGAGCTGGTGCGCGACGTCGAGCTGCCGCTCGGGCCGCACGACCTGGAGAAGAAGGACTGGGACCGCGAGGCGGTGCACCGCCTGTTCGACGAGCTGGAGTTCCGCGTGCTGCGGGACCGGCTGTTCGCGACCCTGCCGTCGGAGGAGCCCGAGGTCGAGGACGGGTTCGAGGTCAACGGCGGGGCGGTCCCCGCCGGGCTGCTCGGCGGGTGGCTGGACGAGTACGCGCGCGGGTCGCGGGTCGGTGTCGCGTTCCGCGAGAAGGCGGGCGACCTGGAGGGGATGGCCTTCGCGACGGCCACCGGTGACGGTGGGTACGTCGAGGTCTCCGCACTGGACGAGGCCGACGAGAAGGCGTTGGCGGCCTGGCTGGCCGATCCGTCGGTGCTGAAGGCCGGGCACGACCTGAAGCTGCCGCTGCGGGCGTTGCGGGCTCGCGGGTGGAAGCTCCGCGGGCTGACGAGCGACACCGGGTTGGCCGCCTACCTGGTGCGGCCGGGGCAGCGGTCGTTCGCGCTGGACGACCTCGCGATCCGGTACCTGCACCGGGAACTGCGGGCCGAGGAGTCGTCGGACGGGCAGCTGTCGCTGCTGGCGGACGAGGAGGAAGAGCTCCAGAAGACCGCCACGGGCGCGATCATCCGGGCTCGGGCCGTCGCCGAGCTGGCGGACGCGTTGGACGAGCAGCTGGTGGAGCTCCACGGGACTCGGCTGCTGGCCGAGTTGGAGCTGCCGTTGATGGCCGTGCTGGACGAGGTCGAGGCGGTGGGGATCGCGATCGACTCGACCCACCTGGCCGAGCTGGAGGCGCACTTCGCGGCCGGGGTGAAGCAGGCCGCGCAGGACGCCTACGCGGTGATCGGCAAGGAGATCAACCTGGGGTCTCCGAAGCAGTTGCAGGTCGTGCTGTTCGACGAGCTGGACATGCCGAAGACGAAGAAGACGAAGACCGGGTACACGACGGACGCCGAGGCGCTCCAGGACCTGCTGGAGAAGACGGAGCACCCGTTCCTCCAGCACCTGTTGGCGCACCGGGACGTCACGCGGTTGAAGTCTACTGTGGACGGTTTGCTGAAGGCCGTCGCCGACGACGGGCGGATCCACACGACGTTCCACCAGACGATCGCGGCCACGGGGCGGTTGTCGTCCACCGATCCGAACCTCCAGAACATCCCGATCCGGACCGACGAGGGTCGGCGGATCCGTGAGGCGTTCGTGGTCGGTGACGGGTACGCGGAGCTGATGACCGCGGACTACTCGCAGATCGAGATGCGGCTGATGGCGCACCTGTCGAAGGACGCCGGGCTGATCGAGGCGTTCAACTCGGGGGAGGACCTGCACACGTACGTCGCGTCGAAGGCGTTCTCGGTGCCGACCACCGAGGTGTCCGGGGAGATGCGGCGGCGGGTCAAGGCGATGTCGTACGGGTTGGCGTACGGGTTGTCGGTGTACGGGTTGGCTCAGCAGTTGAGGATTCCCGCTGAGGAAGCGCGGGAGCAGATGGATGCGTACTTCTCCCGGTTCGGGGGGATTCGCGATTATCTCCAGCAGATCGTGGTGCAGGCGTCGAAGGACGGGTACACGGAGACGATCCTGGGGCGTCGGAGGTATCTGCCGGATCTGAACAGCGACAACCGGCAGCGGCGGGAGATGGCTGAGCGGATGGCGTTGAACGCGCCTATTCAGGGGTCGGCGGCGGACATCATCAAGGTGGCGATGCTGGGGGTGCATCGGGCGTTGGAGTCGGCTGGGTTGAGGACGCGGATGTTGTTGCAGGTGCACGACGAGTTGGTGCTTGAGGTGGCTGAGGGGGAGAGGGCCGCTGTGGAGGCGCTGGTTCGGGAGGAGATGGGGAACGCGTATTCGTTGTCGGTGCCGTTGGAGGTGTCGATCGGGTATGGGCGGTCTTGGGATGATGCGGCTCATTAGAGGGCTGTGGGGCGGGATGTTGGGGGCGGTTTAGGGCTGGGATGTTGGGGGGTGGGGGCTCGCCCCGATTTTCGATTGTTTCGATGCCCGGTTTGGTTTGTCAAGGCGGGAAAGATGCCTTGACAAACCAAACCGGGCATGAACTGCGCTGGGGATCGGGGGCAGGGTGGGGAGTGGGCTCGCCCTGCGGCAGGAAGCCGGTGGCTTGGGTTTGTTGGTGGTTGGGTTTCAAGCCCTGGTTTTCTTGCTTGTCCTGTTCTGGACAGTGGCGGAGTTGTGACTTGTCGTGGTTGTGCCAGTGCTTGGGTAGTGACGTGGGGTGGGGCTGTTAGCAGGCTGTCGTCATGTACCGGAACTCTTGGAAGCTGACCGCGATCGCGGTGGCTGTGGGTGTTGTGCTCGGGACTGCTGTGCCCGCCTCGGCTGGGGCGGTTGAGGTCGAGTCCTCTTCTGGGCGGTCGTGGGTGTCGATGGGGCCCAATGCCGGTGGTGGGGATCTTGCGTTCACGCGGGCGATGCCGGCGCGGTTGTACGTGTTGACGGTTACCGGGCGGAACGTCTATCGGACCGATGATCGTGGGAAGACCTGGCGGGCGCCTGTTGGGTTGGACCTGCCCGCTGCTGCTGGACGGCAGATCGCTGCTGATCCGCGGGATCCGAACCTGGTTTATGTGGCCGCTGCTCCGCAAGGGGGTGAGCGGGGGTTCTTGTTGCGCAGTCGGGATGGTGGGCTGTCGTTCTCGTCGGTGTTCGAGACCGCTGCCGGGTTCACGAGTGTCGTGGTGTCGCGTGACGGGCGGTCGGTGTTCGCGGGTGGTGATGACGGGGTCTACCTGAGCACCGATCGTGGGGCGCACTGGAAGTTGTTGGCCGGGTCGCCCTCGGGGGTGCGGCAGCTGGGGTTGGACGATCGGGATCTGTACATCGGTACGGGTGCGGGGGTGCACCTGATCGCCAACGCCACCTCGCGGCCGGAGAAGGCGCGGAAGTTGGGCGTTGACCTTGCGGTGGACTCGTTGTCCGTGGGGGATCGGGTCGTGGTGGCGGCCGGGATCTTCAGCGGTGCCGTGCTGTCGACCGATCACGGTCGGACTTGGCGTGCGGTCAGCGGGGCGTGGGGGGCGAAGGACGCTGTTCCGTACATCGGTGTCGGGCCGGCCGGTGACGTGCAGGTGCAGACGATCGAAGGGTCGCCGGACGGCAGCGGTGCCAAGAACCTGTGGGTGAGCAAGGACCTTGGGCGCACGTGGAAGGCGAAGCCCGCGTTCGACAAGGTCGACGTGTACAACGAGGTCGGGAGTTTTCCGGATCGGCCGGACGTGCAGGTCGTCGCCGCGTCCGCCGGGATCTTCACGACCCGCGACTCCGTCGACTTCCAGCGGATCGGGGTGCCGGACACGTCGGTGAACGCGCTCGCCATCGCGGGACCGGCGCTGCTGGCGGGGACGCCGACCGGGAGCTACCGGTCCACCGCGCCGCTCGGGCGCGACCTCGGCGCGGGCTACCAGGACTGGGGGTGGACGGGCAAGATCCCGCACACCGTCGGCAACACCGTGAACGCGCTGGAGACGTTGCCCGGCAAGGGGAACGAGGTGCTGCGGGCGCGGAACGCCTACTGCCCCGGTGAGTGCTTCTTCATCGAGAAGTCCGGTGACGGCGGGCGGACGTGGAACGGGCTGGCGTCGTTCCCCGGCAACTCGCACTCGGTCGTGGTCGACCCGAAGGACCCGAGCCGCGTCTACACCGGTGCCTATCTCGCGCCCGCGCTGTACGCGAGCACGGACGGGGCCACCAGCTTCACGCCGTTGCACGACACCGAGCTGTCCGGCGTGAACGGGCTCGCGATCGACCCGACCCGGCCTTCCGGGGTGTGGATCGCGGACGTGAGCGGGCT
>DATMCA010000455.1:0-8051 GCA_035559015.1 Umezawaea sp.
GCGCTGGTCGCGGGCCTGGCCGGGATCACCTGGACGTTCGCCGTTCGACACTACCGAGGGACTGGATCATGATCGAGGTGCGCGACCTGCGTCGGGAGTTCCGCGTCAGCGAGAAGGCGGGGTTCCTGCGGCGCACGCACCGCGCGGTCGCCGCGGTGGACGGCGTCAGCTTCGACGTGGCCGCCGGTGAGGCCGTCGGGTACGTCGGGCCGAACGGGGCCGGGAAGTCGACCACCATCAAGATGCTGACCGGCATCCTGGTGCCGACGTCGGGGACCGTGCGGGTGTCCGGGGTCGACCCGTCGCGGCAGCGCAAGGAGCTGGCGCGGCGCATCGGCGTCGTGTTCGGGCAGCGCAGCCAGCTCTGGTGGGACCTGCCGCTCAAGGACAGCTTCGAGCTGCTGAAGGCGATCTACCGGGTGTCCACGCCGGACTTCACCACGCGGCTCAAGGAGTGCGTCGACCTGCTGGAGCTGGGGCCGTTCCTGACCACGCCCGTCCGGCAGCTGTCGCTGGGCCAGCGGATGCGCGGCGAGGTCACCGCCTCCCTGCTGCACGCGCCGGAACTGCTGGTGCTCGACGAACCCACGATCGGGCTGGACCTGGAGTCCAAGGAGCGGCTGCGGGAGTTCCTGGCGGAGCTGAACACCCGGCGCGGCACGACGCTGCTGCTCACCACGCACGACCTGGACGACATCCAGCGGCTCTGCCCGCGGCTGATGGTCATCGACCACGGGACCGTGCTCGCCGACGGCCCGCTGGCCGACCTGCGGGCCGAGGTGAGCCCGGAGAGGGTGCTCGTGGTGGACCTGGAGGAGGCCGTTCCGCCGCTGGACGACCTGCCCGGTGTCACGTCGGTGCGGCTGGAGATGAGCGGCAAGCGGCAGCACCTGGCGTTCCGCCGGGACCTGACGACGGCGGCCGCGCTGATCAGCGCCGTGGCCGCCCGCGCGGAGGTCCACGACCTCGCCGTCGTGGAGCCGGAGATCGACGACGTGGTGCGCCGCTTGTACGAACGCCGACACCGCGGGGCGGAGTGTCGGTAATGTCGGAGTTCCACAAGACGGCCGATTGACGACGAACCCTGGAGTCCCCATGCGCGCTGCCCGGTCGATGGCCACCGTTGTGCTGGCAGTTGGACTGGCAGGTGCGGCCTCCGGGTGCGATGCCGTCAACGACGCCACGAACGCCGCGAACTCGGTCAACAACGCCGCGAACAAGGTTCAGCTCTGCCTCGACGCGGTCAAGCTCATCGGCTTCAAGCCGGATCTGAGCAACCCGCAGGCGGCCGTGGACGACGCGCACAAGAAGGCCGAGGAGATGACGAAGCTCGCCGAGCAGGCGGGTGACACGACGCTCAAGCAGGCCCTCGAAGCGTCCGCCCAGCAGCTCAGCTCGGTCACCATCAGTGACCTAGACCCCGCGTCCGCCGCCGGATGGCTCCAGCAGAAGCTCGACAAGCTCAACGCGCTCAACTCGGCCTGCGCAAGCTGACGAAGTTCACCCGCGTGTGCGCACCCGTTGGGGGAACGCCTTTCCGCCGGTTGAAACCAAACCTTGGTGGCCTGTCGCACGCCGCTCCGGCGACCTACTCTGGTGGCATCGGAGGTGCAGAGAGATGCAGGCATTGGTAGGCGACAGGTTGCACGTCCACAGCCGCGTGGTCGGCGTCGAGGAGCGCTTGGGCGAAATCCTCGAGGTTCGCGGTCGTGAAGGTGCTCCCCCGTACCTGGTTCGCTTCGTAGACGGGCACGAAGGTCTGGTTTACCCCGGCCCCGACTGCCTCGTCGAATCACGCTCGACGAGCTGAACCTGTCGCCAAGGCCGCACTCCGGCCTTGGCGACAGCGGGCGGGTTCACCCGAGGGCGACCTCGATCAGCGCCTCCGCGAGTTGGGGCGTGGCCGCGGCGACCCCGGACCAGCGCCGGGTCAGGTCGTGGTCGAACGTGAACGGCCTGCCCCGCAGGTCGAGCAGCACACCGCCCGCGGCGGGCACGGTCACCAGCGCGGCGGCGAGGTCCATGATCCGGTGGGTGTCCGAGCCGACGTCGATGAAGGCGTCGACCGACCCCTCGGCGACCAGCGCGGTCTCCAGGCACGTGGTGCACAGGACGCGGATCCGGTCGGCCCGGTTCGCCACCCGCTGCCACGCCTCCTCCGTGCCGCGCTTCGGCCGCATCAGGCACACCGACGCACCGTCCAACGCCGTGCGCCCCGTCGTCCGGTAGGGCGTCGGCTCACCCGCGCGCGCCCACCACGACCGCCCGGTGTCGAACCACACCGTCAACGCCTCGCTGGGCACCCCGTCCCGCACGACCACGCCCGCGAAGCACGACAACGGCACCCCGAACGCGGCGTTCGCGGACCCGTCCACGGGGTCGATCACCAGCGTCTCGGCCGATCCGTTGTCGATGAACCCGGCCTCCTCGGACAGCAGGTTCGCCCCGTTCCGCTTCGCCGCGTCCGCGATGGCCCCTTCCACGGCCGCGTCGACCCTCATGGTCGGCGTGCCGTCAGCTCCGTCCGCGATCTCCTCGCGCAGTTCCAGTCGGGTGTACGCCAGCCGCGCCTCGCCGTACGCCGCCGAGGCGGCACGGGCGGTCGCGGCGAGCGCGGGGTGGACGTCGGCGGGCATCTCGGGTTCCGGCACGGGCCAGGTGATCCGCAACTAGCGTCTCCTTCATGAGGACTGGAACTCTTCCGGGTGGGCTGCCGTTCATGGCCATCGGCCACGGCCGCCCGTTGGTCTTCCTACCCGGTTTCGGGCCGGAGCACACGGTGCCGACCGGGTTGGGCAGACGGATCGCGCTGAGCCAGGTGCGCGCGCTGGCCGACCACCGCGAGGTGTTCTGGGTCAACCGCAAGCCCGGCCTGGCACGTGGCACCACCATGGCGAACCTCGCCGACCAGCACGCCTTCGCCCTGCGCGAGCAGTTTGGCGCCCCGGTCGACCTCATGGGCCACTCCACCGGCGCGTCCATCGTGCTCCAGGTGCTGGTCGACCACCCGCGCGTGGTCCGCAGGGCCGTGGTCGCCAGCGGCGCCTACACCTTGGGACCGCTGGCGAAACCACAGCTGCGGATGGGCGAGCGACTGGCGGCGGGCAAACCCGGCTACCACCTGATCGCCCCCGGCATGACCAGGAACCCCGTCCTGCTACCCCTGCTCACCGCCGCCATGTGGACGATGGGCCTCTTCGTCCGCAAACCGAGGAACCCGTCCGACATGCTCGCCGTCCTGAGAGCCGAGGACGCCTTCGACGTCCGCGACAGGCTCCCCGACATCACCGCACCAACACTCGTGGTCCACGGAACCCGCGACCACTTCTGGACTCCCGAGATGTTCACCGAAACCGCCGCCCGAATCCCCAACGGCCACCTGCTCAGCTACCCAAAGGTCGGCCACAACCCCCTTGGCCAGGCCCGATTCGCACCGGACGTGCTCAAGTTCCTCAACGAACCGTGAACTCCGCGATCAGCTCCCGGTAGGTGGCGAACGCCGGTTTCGGCGTGTGGTCCGAACACAGCAAACCCAGTTGGTACAGCGGTTCCACTCGACGACTGTCCGCGTCCCGCAACGCAAAATGCTCGTAGGTGGTGATGTTGAGACCACTCTCGGCGACCACCCGAACCACGGTGTCCAACACCTCGGCTTGACGAGCAGGCGACCGACCAGCACCCGTGGACCACCCGTGCTCGGTCACGTGGATCGGCGTCGTCTCCGAAATCCCCGCAGCCGCAAGGCTTTCACCACGAAACCCGGCAAGAACAGCCCTCACGGTGCCGGCCAGTTCATCCTCCGCGATCGGCTGGAACACATCGGGGAACAGATCGATCCCCACGTAGTCCAACGCATCGCGGAACTCCTGCCCACCAAGCTTCCCGAGATCGGTCCAGAACTCCTGGGCAGGATCAAAACCAGGCGTCGCGTTGCACCCGACAAGAACATCCAACCCCAGCCTCACCGCCTCCCGCTTGGCCACGACAACACCCTCCACCAACGCCCGCCGAACAGCCGAAAACCCCCCGTCCCCACCAGGCCCAGCGTTGTTCGGCTCCTCGGTGATCTGAAGAACGGCAAGGGAAGACCCGTGCTCGCGGAGCAACTTCCTGATGAAGTCCAACCACCCGGCCAGATCCGTACCAGGCTCACGAAAGCAGACGACCAGATCGAGCCGACGGCGATCGTTCAGGAGCCGCACCGGGTTCGGCGGAGCCTCCACCAACGTCGGGTAGTGGACGTACGCACGTACCAGGAACGGGTGGTCACCGTGCAGCCGATCCAGCGCCGACGCAACAGCAACCGGGTCCTCCACCGGCGAACCGTCATCAACCGCGATACGTCCACCTGCGTAGATGCCAAAGGTCAAGGTCATGACCGCCACCCTACTTGGCGTCACACCAACTTTGGTGCTGATGTAAGATTTCCCCGTGGGACTCCGCGAAGAGAAGAAGGCAGCCACCCGAACAGCCCTGAGCGACATCGCCACGGGCCTGTTCACCGAACGCGGCTTCGACGCCGTAACAGTCGCCGAGGTAGCAGCAGCCGCACGGGTGTCGATCAACACCGTGTTCAACTACTTCCCCACCAAGGAAGACCTCTTCTTCGACCACCAGGACGCAGTGGTGCAGAGACTCGCCACAGCCGCCAGGACAGGTGGCGTCGAGGGGGTACGAGACGCGTTCTTGGCCTCCCTGAAGGAAGACGAGACGACACTAGGCCTGTCCAAGGACGCGGCAGGATTCTGGACAGTCGTCAACGGGAGCCCCGCACTACAAGCCCGACTACGACAAATCGGCGAACTGGCCGAGGCAGCACTGGCAAAAGCACTCGGCGACACCCCAGAGGCCAGGATCACAGCCGCGATGGTCGCCGGGATAGACCGAGCCCTACACGCAGAAATCCGCCGAAGGGTGCTAGCAGGAGACACCCCGGAAACCATCCGGACAGCAATGAAGGACCTGGCCACAAAAGCCTACACCCGACTGACCACCGACTGACCACCGGGCAACCCACCACAAACCGGCAGACAAACCGGGCCCTAAACCGTGGCCGATTTTACTTGGGGGATTTGCCCCTTAAAATTGCAGATCGGGCAGGGCTTTCGGGCACTGCCTTTTAGCCCGATAAAGGGGCAAATCCAGGGGCCCCAAGTCAAATCGGCCACACCACGCTGGTACTCGCAGCCCTCACACTCCGCCGGTACTACCAGCCCCCACACCACCGCCGGTACCCGCGCCCACCCACCAAAGATCAAAACCCAAAAGGGCGGCCCACCGGGGACCGCCCTCCAGGAACACCCACGAACTCAGATCAACCCAAGCGCCTTCACAGCGTCCCGCTCCTCAACAAGCTCCGCCACAGACGCATCAATCCGCCCACGCGAGAACTCATCAATCTCAAGCCCCTGCACGATCGAGTACTGACCACCCGACGCAGTAACGGGGAACGAAGAGATCAGGCCTTCCGGCACCCCGTACGACCCATCCGACACAACCGCCGCCGACGTCCAGTCACCCTCAGGAGTCCCATTCACCCAAGAGTAAACATGATCAATAGCAGCGTTAGCCGCACTGGCCGCACTACTGAGACCCCGCGCCTCGATAATCGCCGCACCACGCTTGGCAACCGTCGGGATGAACGAGTTCTCCAACCACTCCTGGTCACCCACCGCAGAAGCCGCGGAAACCCCGTTCACCTCAGCGTGGAACAAATCCGGGTACTGCGTAGCAGAGTGGTTACCCCAGATCGTCAGCTTCTTGATCTCCCCAAGGGAAACGCCCAGCTTCTTCGACAACTGCGCCAACGCCCGGTTGTGGTCCAACCGCGTCATCGCCGTGAACCGCTCAGCCGGAACGTCCGGGGCGTGCTGCTGCGCGATGAGCGCGTTCGTGTTGGCCGGGTTCCCGACCACCAGCACGCGGACGTCGTCCGCCGCACCGGCGTTGATCGCCTCGCCCTGGGGCTTGAAGATCCCGCCGTTGGCCGACAGCAGGTCGCCGCGCTCCATGCCCTTGGAGCGAGGCCGGGCCCCGACCAGCAGTGCGATGTTGACGCCGTCGAACGCGGTCTTCGCGTCGTCGGTGATGTCGATGCCGGACAGCAGCGGGAACGCGCAGTCGTCGAGCTCCATGGCGGTGCCCTCGGCGGCCTTGACCGCTTGCGGGATCTCCAGCAGGCGCAGGCGAACCGGGGTGTCCGCGCCCAGCAGGTGGCCGGAGGCGATGCGGAACAGCAGTGCGTAGCCGATCTGGCCGGCCGCACCGGTGACGGTGACGTTCACGGGCGTGCGGGTCATGAGCCTTCCCGAATGACGGTCCAGGGGGCGGAGTCCTCGGGTGGCACGACCACTAGGCAGGACTGACCTGTCAGCGGCGGTCTCTGCACCGGGACCGCGCGCCGGGCGTTTTCGCCCGACTGCCGCAGGTTACCAACTGGCCAACGCCGACCGCCGGTGCGGTGAGCAGCCTCTCAGGTGGTTAGGTGTTCGACGTGGACGACGAGGTGATCATCGGCGAGGACTACGCCGACGCGGTCCTGTTCCAGCAGACGTGGGAGCGGCGGTCGTTCGACCGGTGCGACTTCAGCGAAGCGGACATGCGGGGCTTGGTGACCAAGGGCTGCACGTTCACGAACTGCACGTTCGCCCGCACGGACCTCGGCGATTCCAAGCACACCGCCACGGCGTTCCGGTCGTGCGCGTTCGACCGGGCGGTGCTGGCCGGGGCGTCGTTCACGAACTGCAGCCTGCTCGGCTCGTCGTTCACGGCGTCCGTGCTGCGGCCGATCTCGTTCCACGAGACCGATCTCACGCTCGCCAGCCTCGCCCGCGCCAACCTGCGCAAGGTCGACCTGCGCGGGCTGCGGCTGCGGGAGGCGAACCTCAGCGACGCGGACCTGCGGGACACCGACCTGCGCGGCGCGGACCTCCAGGGCGCCCGGCTGCTGGCGGCCGACCTGGGTGGCGCGGACCTGCGCGGCGCGCGGCTGGACGCCAACGGGTGGGTGCAGGCGAAGATCGCGGGCGCCACGGTGGACCTGTCGATGGCGGTCGCGTTCGCCGCCGCCCACGGCCTGCTCGTGGAGGAGTTGAGCGGGGACTAGCGGGGTCATCCCCACCGGGCACTTCCGGCCCAGCTGCTCAGCAGGGGTTGGTGGTCACCCGGCTAGGCCCGCGAGACGACCCGCCGCACGGCCCGCGCGGCGAGGTCCGGCTGGTCGACGTGGACGTAGTGGCCGCTCTCCCCCGCGGTGCTCGGGGTGCTGCGGCAGGACACGCCGAGCCACGCGCGCTGCCCGTCCGACCACGCCTGCTCCAGGGCGGGGCCGACCTCGGGGATGCCCTCCAGGTACCGCTGCCCGTGCTGGACCACCTCGACCGGGATGTCGCCCGCGGACCGAACCCTCCCGTCGTTGATCACGAGCTGCTCCGGGTTCTCCCCGCGGAACACCGCCAGGGTCTGCGCGCGGACCTCGGCGGCCATCCCCGTGGCGGTCTCCGGGATCACGCGTTCCACGTCGGCGACCATCGTCGGTGACGTGGCGTCCAGCAGCACCAGGCCCTTGACCGTGGCGCGGTGGTCCGGGGCGTAACGGGCGGCGATCAGCCCGCCGAGGGAGTGCCCGACCAGGACGACCGGCCGCCGACGTCGACCTTCGCGGTACCGGAGAACGCCCCCTCGTGAGCGGCCGCGTCGCCCGCGCCCAGGACCCCTGCGGCCACGGTGCACAGCGCGATCACCGCGGTGGTCTTGACCTTGCCGAACATGGTGCCTCCTCGGAAGTCGAACCGCTCTGCTGACACCCGGAACACCAGGAATTCGGCGGCCCGGAATCGTCACCGCGCGGTGGACACCTGCCGGTAGCTCGCACGGGGGGGTGTCCCTATGTTGGTTGTCAAGCTGCAACGGAGGCGGGAACGGCCTCGGCGGGGTGCCGGTAGTGGGTGCGGTTGCGCAGCATCGCGTAGAGCACGTCGCAGCGGCGTCGTGCCAGGCAGATGAGGGCGGCGTTGTGTTTTTTGCCCTCGGCTCTCTTCCGGTCGTAGTAG
>DATMCA010000456.1:0-3481 GCA_035559015.1 Umezawaea sp.
GATGCCGGTGATCGCCGAGACCTCCGCCACGGGCACCTCGCGGGCGGCGGACGCGACCAGCAGTGCCTCGACGCCGCGCAGGAAGCCCTCGATGTCGGCGGGCGGCAGGTAGCGGGTGTCGGCGTAGAGCGCGAGCCGCACGTCGCTGCCCGCGCTGATCACGGTGAAGTAGAACGCCACCGGGTACGAGGTCGCGGGTAGCCAGGAGAACGACGACTCCTGCTCGGCCAGGGCGACAGCCGTCGGCGGTGTGGGGTCGATCGACCGCACCTCGCCGTGCGCGCCGACGTCGTTGAACACGCAGTCGCGCTGGAACCGGGTGCCGCGCTCGGTCGCCACGGCGTCCATCACCGGCCACAGGCGCTTCGCCTCGAACTGGCTGTACCGGTAGGCGTTCATGGTCGCCACCTGAACACCGCGGATCACCGCGTCCACAGTGGACTCGCCCAATTCGAACGGCACCAGCGCGTCCTGCGCGATGGTGCCGACGTAGTCGGCCATGCCGGGTCGGAACCGGTTGCCGCAGATGGACACCAGCGCGCCGCGGGGGTTGCCGGTGCGCACCGCGAGCAGCGTCGCGGCGGCGGCGAGCAGCACCGTCGAGTGGCTGACCCCGGTCCTGGCCACGATCGCGGGCAGCGCGAGCCCCGCGGCGGGCGAGCTCAGGTACCCCTCCCGGCAGCCCTCCTCGCCGGAGACGGGCACGGAGAACACGCACTGCGGCATCCGGCGCAGCTGGTTCTCCCAGAACCGCACCGCCGCCCCGGCCCGTCGCCGAGCGGGTTCGGTGGCCTCCAGCGCGGCCTGGTCGAGCGGCTGGTGCGCCGTCGGGCCGACCACCCGCAGTTCGGGGTCGGCCATCATCGCGGCGAGCTGCGCCGCCACCAGCGAGATGCCGGCGAAGTCCGTGGCCAGGTGCGACAGCGCGAGCGCGACCAGGTGCGGCACGCCGTCGCGGGTCGCGACGGCGACGCGCAGCGGCAGGTCCTCGCCGTAGTCGAACGGCTGACCCGCCAGGCGCTCCCGCAGCACGGGTTCCACGTCCGGGCCGTCCAGCTCGACCAGTTCGACGGTCAGCGAGCCGACGGCGGTCACGACCTGCCGCGCGTGCTCGCCGGGGACGATGGTGGTGCGCAACGCCTCGTGCCGCGCGATCAGCACGGCCAGCACCTCGCCGATGTCGGCCGCCGTCACGCCGTCGGGCACGGGGACGAAGCGGCACAGGATGTCCGAGCGCTCCTGGCGCTGCGCGCCGATCCACTCCAGCACGTTGCCCTGACCGAGGGTCACCGGTCCCTCGCCGCCGCGAGCACCGGTGAAGTCGACGCGCAGTTGTCCCATCGCTCTGCCTCCCGAGGCTGACACCCGTGCCGACGGTAGAGCGGGCCCCGGACCGCAGCATGAGGGAAAACCCTTGATCCGCCCAGTAATCCCGGCTCGCGGCATGGACCGGCACGACGTGGGGCGGACAGGATCGGGCGTCATGAGACCAGTGACGCTGCGCCGCCGTGACGCGGAGGAGACGCGCGCGGTGCTGGACGAGGCCGTGCGCGTGCACGGCGAGGTCCACGCCGTGCCCCCGTTCGCCGGCATCCCGTACTACGCCGACGACCGGTTCCGCGACCGGCTGGTCATCGCGTCCCGGCAGCCGGGTTTCGGCCTGCTCGCGGCCGAGGATGACGGTGAGACGGCGGGCTACCTCTACGGCTTCGCCCTGCCCGGCCACACGCGCTGGTGGTCGCCGCTGAAGGACGTCCTGCCCGCCGAGACCACGGCGGAGACGGGTGACCGCACGGTGTTCATCCAGGAGATCATGGTGCGCGAGCGCTGGCGCGGTCGGGGGATCGCGCGGACCCTGCACGACGAGTTCCTGCGCGCCCGCACCGAGGAGCGCGGCCTCATCTGCGTCGAGCCCGGCAACGACCTCGCCCGCTCCGCCTACCTGCGCTGGGGCTGGACGCCGATCGCCACCACCGCGTTCACCCCGACCGGTCCCGCGTTCGACTGCCTCCTCAAACCCCTCCGTAGGGTGCCGGTGTAGGGATTCCCCTCATGCTGTGGTCTGGACAACCTCCCTAACGTCTGCCGCATGTCCAGTCGGGTCACCACCTTGGAGCGGATCGCCGCCTTCACCCCGGGCCGCTCGGTCCCCATCGAGACCGTCGGGGAATCGTTGGGGCTGAACAGGTACGTCGTGCGGATGTTCCGCAACATCCACGGGTTCGACCGCCTGCACGAGGACACCCGGCTCGACCTGTTCGGCCTCGTCACGGCCGCCGCCGACCTCGTGGTCAAGGCGACCCCGGACCCCAGCGCGATCAAGTACCTGCTGTTCGCCCACACCGTCCTCGACGTGACGCCGTCGCACATCGACGCCTCCGACGTCATCCGCGAAGCGCTCGGGCTGACCAACGCCGACGCGTTCGCGGTCACCCAGCAGCACTGCGCGAGCGGGCTGGCGGCGATCGACATCGCCGGCGAGCTGCTGCGCTCCGAGGACGACCCGGCGGCCCGCGCGCTGGTGATCACCGGGGAGAAACCCGTCACCGCGCGGTTCCGGGTCGTCAACAACACCACCATCCTCGGCGAGGCGTCGACGGCGTGCCTGGTCGGCGCGGGTGGCACCGGAGACGTGGTGCGGGCGTACGGGACCAAGACCCAGGTGCTGCTGTCGGACGGCGTGTACCTGGCCGAGGACCTCGTCACCGAGTTCAACGACAACTACACGGCCTTCCTGGCCGAGGCGATCCACCAGGCGCTGGACCGGGCCGGGCTCACGCTCGACGACATCACGATGCTGGTGCCGCACAACGTGAGCAGGCTGCTCTGGTGGCGCACGCTCGACGAGCTGGGCATCGACCGGTCGCGGGCGTTCTTCGACAACATCGGGCGCTACAGCCACTGCTGCTGCGCCGACCCGTTCCTCAACTACGCCACCCTCCGCGACGAGGGACGACTGGTCGAGGGCGGCCTGTACCTGCTGACGTCGGTGGGCCTGGGGGCCACCTACGCGGCGATGGTGATCGAGCACCGCGGCGGAGGGACGACATGACCACGGACTACCTGCGGGGCATCAAGAAGGCGCTCACCGGGAGCGCGGACACCCCGCTCGTGCTGGTGTGCAACTTCGAGGCGGAGGCCTTCTGGGCCAGGGGCTACCTCGGCCTGCCCAACGTGCCGTTCTCCGGCTCCACGCGGCTCGTGCGGCGCATGGAGGAGCTGGGGGTGCTGCTGGCGGGCCCGGACGACTTCCTGGTGCTCACCGAGGACCTGGACCCCGGTTTCCGGCGCTACGCCGAGGAGTTGGGGTTCGCGCTGCCGACGGTGCTGGTCCCGGAGAACGTCGACCCGAACCGGTCGACGGCGGAGGACGCGCTGGACTCCCCCGTGCTGCTGGAGGCGCTGCGGTCGACGGCGGGCGTGCTGCTGCCGATGGGCACGACGGTGCTGGAGCAGAAGCTCGCCGAGGCGACGGGGCTGC
>DATMCA010000457.1:0-7767 GCA_035559015.1 Umezawaea sp.
GCCGCCGGGATGCCCCGCGCGCCCTGCGCGTCCGCCGTCCGCACGATCGCGAACGGGTCGGCGCCCTCGGTCGCGTCGGCGCGCGGGCCGCCCGCCAGCACCCGGTCGTACACCTCTTCGATCGTCGTCATGGTTTCTTCCCCCGGAGGAGGTCCCGTTCCTTGTCCCCTGGGGGTTCACCGGGGCCACGAGGGCTACACGCGATTCCACGTCAGCCGCCGACGGGCGTTCGGAGCAGGCGGTCGTGTGCGGCGCGCAGCGCCTCCCCCGGACCGGTCCCCAGTTCCTCCGCGAGGAGGCCGCACATCGCCCGGTGCACGGTGAACGCCTCGGCGGTGCGGCCCATCCCGTGCAGGGCGAGCATGAGCTGCGCCGCGAGGTGCTCGTCGAACGGGTGGGCACGGGTCCTGGCGACCAGGTCCGCCACGACCTCGTCGCACCGGCCCAACCGCAGCGCCGCCTCCGTGCGGTGCCGCTCCGCCAGGTGGCGCCGCTGCTCCAGGACGGCCCGGACGTCGTCCAACCACGGCGTGTCCAGTCCGGTGAACGCCGTCCCGCGCCACAGCGCCAGCGCGTCGTCGTACAGCTCGACGCGGCGGGCGTCGTCCCCCGTCCGTCGCGCCGACTCCACCACCAGCTCGAACCGGTGCAGGTCGACGACGTCGGGCGGCGCGGTGAGCTGGTAGTAGCCCGGCCCCCGCACCAGGGCCACTCCCCGAGCCCCGGCCAGCAGTCGCCGCAACCGGTACAGGTACCCGTAGAGCGCCGCGCGCGGCCGGGGCGGCGGCGTGCCACCCCACACCCGGTGCACCAGCTGGTCGTAGCCGACCGGCCTGTTCACGTCGACCGCCAACCCCGCCAGCACGCACCGCTGCCGCGCGTGGCCGAGGCCCCTCACCACCCCGTCCACCACCGCCTCGACCGCGCCGAGCAACCGGATCTCCACCATCGCTTTCCTCCCCCTGGCCGTCTCCCCGCTCCGGTATAGCGGCGGCCGTCCGAACCTGGCTGTTCGGACTTGTTCGGAACGGTTCGAGCGCGGCGGGAACGTCGTCTACCCTGGTCGCGGCACCACACCGATCGAGCCCACGGCTCTCGGCGGTCTCGCCACCACTCCCGCCCTTCCCCGGAGGAACCCGCCATGCCCGGATACGTCCTGACCGGCACCCCCGGCGCCGGGAAGACCGCCGTCCTGCGCCTGCTGGAAACCGGCGGCCAGGTCGTCGTCGAGGAGGCCGCGACGGACACGATCGCCCTCGACCACGCCCTCGGCCTCCTGGAACCGCGGCACGACAACACCTTCATCGACCGCGTCGTGGCGCTCCAGCGGCAACGGCAACGCCTGGTCGACGCGGCGGCCACCGTCTTCTTCGACCGCTCACCGGTGTGCGGCCGTGTCGGGCCTCGACCGCGTGGGCGGCCGCGGCGGCGGAGGCGGGGTCGGTCACGTCGAGCACGACGGAGGTGACGTCGGCGCCGGTGGCGCGCAGTTCCGCGGCGGCCTTCTCGCCGAGTTCGGCGCTGCGGGCGCCGATCACGACGGTGTGGCCGAGGGCGGCGAGTTGGGCGGCGATCTCGCGGCCGATGCCCTTGTTCGCGCCGGTGACCAGGGTGATCGTGGTGTCGTTCATGGCTCAACGGCACCACGAGGCGGCTCGGGCGGGCCAACACCGATGTCGTCCCGATCGATACTCTGAGGGTATGGACGCACCTGAGACGCGGGAGCTGGCCTACTTCGTGGCCGTCGCCGAGGAGCTGCACTTCGGCCGCGCGGCCGAACGGCTCGGCATGGCGCAGCCCCCGCTGTCCCGTGCCATCCAGCGGCTGGAACGCCGGATGGGTGTGACGCTGCTGGAGCGCACGAGCCGTGCGGTGAGCCTGACGCCCGCGGGCGCCGTCTTCCTGGCGGAGAGCCGCAAGGCGCTCGACGCGGTCGTCGCCGCCGTCCGGCGGGCTCAGCGCTCGGGTCAGGAGTCGCCGCGGCTGCTGGTCGTCATGAAACCGGAGGGCGACGCGGGTCTGCTGGAGCGGATCCTGCCCGCGTACCGGCGGGACCCGGACGCCGTCGAGGTCGAGGTGGTGGTGTGCGGGATCGGCGAGCAGGCCCCGATGCTCCGCGACGGACGTGCGGACCTGGCGTTCCTGCACGGCCCGTGGGACGACCTCAGCGGTTTCGACACCGAGCCCCTGCTCACCGAGGACCAGGTCGCCGCACTCCCCCGCGGCCACCGCCTGGCCGACCGCGCCGCCCTGGTGCTGGCCGACCTCGAAGGCGAACAGCTCCCCCGCTGGCCCGGTGTGGACGACGACCGGGCGACCGGCCCGGCGGTCCGCGACAGCGCGCAGCTCATGCAGCTGATCGCGCTCGGCCAGGTGGTCGCCGTGCTCCCGGCGTCGATGCGGCTCAACGCGCGGGCGGACGTCGTGTGCGTGCCGGTGCTCGACGCGCCGAGCAGCTCGATCCTGCTGGCGTGGCCCGAGCGGACGAGGTCGCGAGCGGTGGCCGCGTTCGTCCGGGCGGGCGCGGAGGTCGCGCACGGCGGCCGGGCGGTCGAGAACGCCGGGCGCTAGGGTCCCGACCGGCGATCGTTCTCGGGGGTGGTGGGCGTGCGGCGGATCGGACTCGCGACGGTCCTGGTCGACGACGTGGACGCGGCGATCGCGTTCTACGTCGACGCCCTGGGCTTCGACCTGGTGGAGGACGTGGCGCAGCCGGGCGGCGGCCGCTGGGTGGTCGTGCGGCCTGCGGGCTCGCCGGGCACGGGCCTGCTGCTGGCCGCCGCCGGAGAGGACCGCGGCCTGGTCGGCGCCCAGACCGGGCGGCACGTCGCGTTCTTCCTGCACACCGACGACTTCGTGGGCGACCACGAGCGGATGACCTCGGCCGGGGTGAGGTTCCTGGAACAGCCGCGGCACGAGGCGTACGGCACGGTCGCCGTGTTCGAAGACCTGTGCGGCAACAGGTTCGACCTGATCCAGCCCGCGGGCTGACCGAGGCGTCCGCGGCGGACCGGCCTGCCGGGTCGGGGAGTTCGTCGTAGAGTTCTGCTCCCCCGATCCGGAGGTGCATCGACAGCCATGACGGAGACGCACGTGCTCGACACCGGCGGAGCCGACATCGCCTACGACGTCCGCGGTCCGCTGCCGACCGCCGACGGCCGCCCACCGCTGCTGATGATCGGCCAGCCCATGGCCGCCAGCGGCTTCGGCACCCTGGCGTCGTTCTTCCCCGACCGGACCGTCGTCACCTACGACCCGCGCGGCCTCGACCGCAGCAGGCGCAAGGACGGCCGGACGGACAACTCGCCCGCCGTGCAGGCCGGTGACGTGCACGCGGTGATCGAGGCGCTCGACGCCGGGTCGGTGGACCTGTTCGGGAGCAGCGGTGGCGCGGTGACGGCGCTCGCGCTCGTGGCGGCGCACCCCGGCGACGTCGCCACCCTCGTCGCGCACGAGCCGCCGCTGCTCCCGGTGCTGCCCGACGCCGCGGCGGCCGAACGCGCCCGCGCCGGCGTTCGGGACGCCTACGAGGCCGGGGGTTTCGGGGCCGGGATGGCGGCGTTCATCGCCATGACGTCCTGGCGGGGCGAGTTCACCGACGACTACTTCGCCCGGCCACCGGCCGATCCGGCGCAGTTCGGGTTGCCCACCGACGACGACGGCGTCCGCGACGACCCGCTGCTGTCCGACCGGTCCTGGGCCGTGAGCGACCACCGCCCCGACGTCGACGCGCTCACCGCCGCGCCGACGCGCGTGGTGATCGCAGTCGGCGAGGAGACCCTCGACGTCCTCACCGGCCGCACGGCGGTGGCGACCGCCCGGCTGCTCGGCCAGGAGGCGACCGTGTTCCCGAGCCACCACGGCGGTTTCCTCGGCGGCGAGTTCGGCTACGCCGGTCAGCCCGAGGCCTTCTCGCACAAGCTCCGCGCCGTCCTCGACGACCGCTGACGGGTGGTTCCGCACGCCGTCCGGGCCGGGGCGGCTACGCGATGTCGCCGGTCCGCGCCAGGACGTCGAGGTACCGGTCCAGCGCGGCGGCCCCGGTCAGCATCGCCCGTGCCCGAGCGTTGAGGGCCTGTCGGCGATCGGCCAGTGCGCGGGTGACCTGTGCGGGGTCGCGGGTGTCGCGGAGTTCGTCGAGCAGCAGCCGGATGTCGGGGATCCGGTGACCGGCCCGGCGGAGCTGGCTGACCAGGTGCGCGTCGCGGACGTCACCCGCTTCGTACACGCGGTGCCCCTGGTGGTCGCGCCCTGGCCGCAGCAGCCCGTCCCGCTCCCAGCGGCGCAACGTCGCCGGTCGCGACCCCGTCCGGTGGGCCAGGGTGCCGATCGGGACGGGTGCGCCGTCCCACGGCTGGACGGAGATGTCGTTCAGGGCCGTCTCGACCGCGTCCACGACGCCGCGCGCCGAGAAGAGCCCGACGTGGCTCCGGTCGACCAGGTCCAGCGCGTCGTCGAGCCGGTGGGTGTTGACCGCGACCATGATCGCGCTCGCCGTGGGGTGGCCGTGGGCGGGGACGAGCGCCAGGAACGCGGCCAGGGCGTGCGAGTGGTGCTCGGAGTACCGCCGGTACCCCGAGTCGGTCCGCACCGCGGGCGGCAGCAGGCCGGCCTCCTCGTAGTTGCGCACCGCCTGGGTCGACAGCCCGTGCTCTCGCGCGAGATCGATCGGCCGCATTGCTCCCCCGGTTGAAGGTTTCACCACACTCACCTGCAGATTGTGCTCCAAAGCTTCAATGGAGTGTTCAACGATACGGTTGAGGTGGTCAGCGAGCCCGACCGGAAGGACCAAGCATGACCAGCGGCACCCCAGCACCCCTGATCAGCGCGACCGGGCACCGGGAGTTCGGTGACGCCGTCGCCGCCCGGCTCGCCGCCCTGCCGCACCGACCGCGGGTGCTCGGCCTCGGCGAGCCCATGCACGGCGAGGACGAGTTCCCGCTCCTCCGGAACGCCCTCTTCGCCGCGCTCGTCGAGCAGGCGGGTTTCACCACGATCGCCCTTGAGAGCAGCGTCTGGCACGGCCGCGTCGTCGACGCGTACGTGCGGGGCGGCGACGGTGACGAGGACGACGTCATGGCCTCCGGCTTCACCCACGAGTTCGGTGCGTTCCCCGCGAACCGCGCGCTGGTCCGGTGGATGCGCGAGTGGAACCGGCACCGCCCGCCCACCGAGCACGTGCGGTTCACCGGCTTCGACGCGCCCGTCGAGATGGCCGCGGCGCCCAGCCCGCGCCTGGCGCTCCAGGAACTGCACGACTTCCTGCGCGCCCACGGCCACGACGAACTCGACCTCCCGCCGTGGGAGGGGATCGACCGGCTGCTCGGACCCGAGGACCCCTGGGTCGAACCGGCCGCGGCGAGGAACCCCGCCCGCTCGATCGGCAACGACCCCGTGGTCCACGAACTGCGCGCGATCACCGACGACCTCCGTCGGGTCCTCACCGGCGAGATCCCCCGTCTGCGGCACGAGATCAGCGCCGACGACCTCGACAACGCCCTCCTCGCGGGCCGCACCGCCGCGGGCCTGCTCGCCTACCACGCGGTCATGGCGCGGGACACCGACCACCGCTGGCAGCACCTCTCCGCCCTCCGCGACGCGCTGATGGCCGAGAACGTCCAGGCCATCGCCGACCGCGGCCCCACCCTCGTGTTCGGCCACAACCTGCACGTGCGAGCGGGTGCCGCGCGGATGGCGTTCGGCCCGACCACACTGCGGTGGCAACCCGTGGGCGCGCTCCTCGCAGACCGCTTGGGCGACGACTACCACGTCATCGCCTGCGCGCTCGGCGAAGCCGCCCACCGCGATCTCCCGGAACCCGCCGCGGACACCGTCGAAGGCGCCCTCCACCACGACCTGCCGCCGGGCTACCACCTCGTGTCCGCTCCGGCCCTCCGCCCGCTGGGGCAGCGCAGCGTGCCGCGCGTCAGCCCTAGCCACAACTACTTCCCCATCGACGAAACCCTGCTCGACCAGGTCGACGAGGTCCTGTTCCTGCGCACCATCACGGCGGACCCGGACACCGACCGGACCTCGGTGTGGTGAGCCGGTAAGCCGGGGCGGTTCGGCACCGGATCGTTTCGGTGCCGAACCCGGGGTCGAGGTGAACCGGGCGGTTCGGCGCGCTCATGGCCCGGCCACCCCCGTCAGCTCGCCCAGGTCGGCCAGCAACTCGCTGGCGGAGACGGCGTCGAGCGCGCCGAGGGCCGTGTCACCGGGGGTGGCGTGCCAGCGGTGCCCGGCCGTGTCGCGGTCGACGAACACGCGGTGCACCGTCTGGTCGCCGAGGGCGTCCAGGTCGCCGACGACGAGGCCGGGGTCGAGTTCGACGATCGCGTGCACCCCGCCGGGCATCCGCTTGAACAGGCCCGGTTCGACGCCGCCGTCCATCGGCGCGGCGCGCTCCCAACCCAGCCGGACCAGCGTCAGCACGCGGGTGGTGGGCAGCACGACGCCCTCGAACCGGGACAGCCTCGTCGCGGCGCGCTCGGCGGGGGTGAGCACGTGCACCGGACGGCCGAGCTGCTGGAACGGTTGCAGGACCTCGTAGTCGGCGAACACCTCCGACCACGCCCCGACCGACTCGCCCAGCAGCAGCGGGTGCGCCACGGCGACCACCGCGTCCTCCGGCAGCACGAACACGTCATCGTCCACAGTGGACAGAGACCGGTCTTCCGCGACCCGGAACGACGCCGCGACCGCGCCCGACTCGCCCAGCACCACCCACACCAGCCGCCGCACCAGGTGCACCAGCAGCGGGTGCCCGACGAGGAACTCGGTGAACTCCGCACCGGTCCACGTCCGGCCGCTCGCCATCGCCCGCTCCAGCCTGGTGATCTGGTCGGCGGCGAGCGTCCGCACGTCCTTCTTCAGCCCGGCGAACCGCTCGTACGCGGCGGTCGCGAGGTCCTCGTCGTCCTTCGCACCCGGCTTCGGCAGCACCTTGCGCGGCTTTCCGTCCTCATCGGACACGAACGGCTTCAGCCGCTCGTCGAAGCCCACCACGAACCGGCGTGGCCCGTAGTCCAGCACCAGTGAACCGTCCGGTGACAGACCGAGGTCCGGCACGAGGCGGTCGGCCAACCGGTCCGGCGACAACCCGAGCCGGGCGGCGACGTGCTCGATCTTCTCCCTCGCCCGCTCGCGCAGCCCGGCGAACTTGACCTTCCGCGCGATGCCGTCGAGGTGCATGAGGGCGATGTCCGTGCCGATGTCGGCCAGCACGTCCAATCCCGTGACTGCCCGCGCGTGGCCGCCCTCCCCCGGCCAGGAGCGGATCACCGGGGCGAGCGAGCGCACGGTGCCGTCGTCGCCCAGGACTCCCAGCGCGGTCAGCGCCCAGCCGTCCTTGGGCGGCAGCCCGGCCGCGCGCCACTGCTCGAACACGGCCCAGCCGAACTCGGCGAGCGACGCCGGGTCGCAGACCTCGACGACCGGGTCGACCCCGCCGTACGGTTCGCCGGGCCGGGACAGCGCCAGCATCGTCAGCAGGTCGCGAACCGACCCGGCGGACAGCGCGAACCGCTTGTCGCGCAACCGGATCTGCGGCAGCGTCGCCACGTCCACCCACGCGCCGGGCACCGGCAGCTTCTTCGGCAGCAGGGACAGCGGGTCCGTCGCGAGGACCGTGCGCACCGCCGCCACGGCCTCCGCGCCCAGTGCCGACGCGGCGGCGACCACCGCGGCCTCCCCGAAGTCGGCGGCGACCAGGCGCACCGCGCCCTCGGCCGCACTCCGCTCCCTGCCGACCGCGCCGAGCGCGGTCGG
>DATMCA010000458.1:0-3585 GCA_035559015.1 Umezawaea sp.
GACTACCCGGCGGCCACTCTTGAGGACTCCTTGCGGGACGTCCTCACCGAGGGCGTCTACGGCAACGACGCGACCACCAACACCGGAACCCTCGACTACGCCGACAGCACCCTGCACTGGACCGGCCGACTGGAGGTCGGCACGACCGCGGTCATCCACTACACGGTGCTCATCACGGCCGACGGCGACGGCGGCGAGCTGACCAACACGGTCGTCTCGACCTCCACGGGCGGCAACTGCCCGGCGGGCGGCACCGATCCCGCGTGCTCCTCGTCCATCACGAAGATCGCACTGGCCATCACCCTGACCGACCTCAGCCCCTCGTTCACCGTCACCGGCCCGCCCGGCACGACGGTGACCACCGACGGCGCGACGACCATGACGGTCGTCACGAACAGCCCCGGTGGCTACTCCGTGTCCGTGCGGGCCAAGACGGAGACGCTGACCGGTACGACGCCCGGCAACTCGGACACCATCCCCATCGGCAGCCTCGGCGTCCGCGAGAGCGGCACGTCGACGTACTCACCGATGTCCACCCAGGGCCAGGTGGTCCACCAGCAGGACCGGCCGTCCGCTCCGGGCGGCGACGCGGTCAGCAGCGACTTCCGCGTCGACATCCCCTTCGTCACCTCGGACAGCTACTCGGTCGAGTTGGAGTACATCGTCAGCACCCCCTAAGGAGAACAAGTGCACGCCACAGCCCGGCAGAAGCCCACGACCGCCCGCGCGGTCGCCGTGGTGATCGGTGTCGCCCTCACCACGCTGGCAGCCGCCCTCCACCCCACCTCGACAGCGGTCGGCGCGGTCGCCCCCAAGCTGAGCATCGCCGTCGACAACGGCCGTACGACCACGACGGCCGGCGACGTGCTGGAGTACTCGATCACGATCCGGAACCTCGACAGCGCCGCCGTGGACGGACTCGCGGTGACCCAGACCGTGCCCGACGGGCTGCGGTTCGAGTCCGCGGACACCGAGGGGGTTCTCGGCGACCACAGCATCAACTGGAAGGCCACCCTGCCCGCGGGCGGCGAAGCGGTCCACCGCTCCACGATGACCGTGCTGGACACGTCCGCCGACCTCCTCCGCCTGGCCACCGTGGCCTGTGCGCGCACGGCGGCCCAGGAAGCTCCGATCGTGTGCGCCTCGCACTCCGACCAACTCCCGGCGGGTGCCGCCGCGCAGGCCGCGAAGGCCACCCCGCTCCCGACCACCTCCGCCACCCTGAGGTGGTGGTACATCACGGCGACGTTCGGCTTGTTCTTCGCCGGGATCGCGGCGCTGGTGACGGTGTACAGGCGCCGCAAACGGCCGGCGTGACCCGCGCCAACGTCACGGTGTGGTCCCGTCGTCGCCGACGGAACCGACAACCGCGCCAACCGTCGACGGTGACTCGCCCCGATCGCCGTGAACGGGCTCGGCCAAGGCCTCGGCGCAGGTCCGGTAGACGGACAGGTACCTGTCCACACCGGTCAACGCCAACGATCGGCGGGTCGCCCTCCGGGGCGCCGCCACCCGCAGGCAGGTGCGGCCCTCGGCTCGCCGGCGCGCAGCGACCAGCACCGAAAGGCCGGCGCAGGCCAGGAGGGGTACCTCCGACAGGTCGACCACCATCAACACGGGGCTGGTGACCAGCGCCAGTTCGAGAGCGCGGCGCAGGCTCGGCGCGGTGTCGAGGTCGATGCTCCCGACCACGGTCAGCACCAGCGCCTGGTTGCTCCGCGACGAGACGACCGTCAGGAACGACCGGGTGTCCCCGACGTCGTCCGACGACCGGCGTGGCGAGATCACCGGAGCGGGCGTGAACGCCCGTTCCGCGGACGCCGTGCGCCTGCCCCCCGTGGACGCGGGACGGGTTGGGCAGGTGGCGTCGTTGCCAGGAGAGGTCACAACCGACTCCGATCGACCACTCCCGCCGCGGGGGCACGTCTGCACGCCGTGATCCGGGACGAGGTGATCAACTGCTCGCGGAACAACGGGTCGTCGTGAGGGCGGGGTCAAGGCGCTCCCGGCGGAGGTCGACATGGACGGTACCCCTGATGGGCGTGCTCAGGTCTGATCCGGGTGCAACGTTTTCGGGTTCACCAGACCGCTTCCGCGCAGGAGTTCCTGTCGGAGCCGGCGGTATCCCCTCCGCGCACGGGCCTCAGGACTTGCCGCCGGCGACGATCGCGTCGATGTCGACAGCGCCCTCGACCACGGCGAGCGCCAACGGGGTGAGGGGGCGGTTGTTGGCGCGGGCGTAGCCGCGCAGCCGGGCGAACGCGACGTCCATCGACAGGCCGCCGCGCTCGGCGATCACCCCGCGGGCCTGTTCGATCGCGACGCGGCTGGTGAGCGCGGTCTGCAACTGGGCGGCGACCCGGTCGCCCTGCTCGATCGTGCGGTGCTGAAGGATCCCGATCGAGGCGACGTCCGCCAACGCCTGCCCGAGCAGGACGTGGTCGTCCTGCACCGCGCCGGCCTCGGTGTTGAGCAGGCTCAGCGCGCCGACGGTGTGGTCGCGCAGCCGCATCGGCAGCGCCTGCACGGCCCGGAAGCCGCACTCGTGGGCCGCGGCGGCGAACCTCGGCCACCGATCCCCGTGGGTGGACAGGTCGCCGCAGGCGACGGGACGGCCCGTGTGGACGCACTCGATGCACGGCCCGTCCTCGGTCTGCACCGCGAACAGCTCCAGCAGTTCGGCGTGCTGCGACGAGGTGGCCACGACCCGCAGGCCGCGGCCAGGCACGACCAGGACGACCCCGGCCGCGGACACGTCGAGCAGGTCGACGCAGCTCCCCGTGAGGACGTCGAGGAAGTCCGCGATGTCGAAGTCGGCCACGAGGGTGTCGGCCAGCGCGACGAACGTCCGCGCCACCCGCCACTCCCGACCGGCCACGACCTCACTCCTGGTCGACGACCTAGGACGCATGTCGGCACCCCGATCCGGTGTCATGGCCGGCGCGCTTGGGGCCCCGGCCTTCCAGGTGATCATCCCCGAGATGTCCACCTCGCCGTGGGCCTCGTGCGGCCCAACATCGGACACCAGCCGACCATCACCCCTTCGAGGCGCCCAAATTCACCCGAACGGAGTTCGGAGTACAGCTGTCGCGGCGCCTCCGTGTCTGCTCGGGCCGCCTGGGTCCGCGGCGACCGAGCGCCCTCCCACCGCTCGGTGGCGGGGATCGCCGAGCGTCACGACCGCAGTCGCCGCGCGGCCAGCCGTCCGGAGATGAGCACCGGTGGGATGCCGACGCCGGGAGTGGTGCCGCTGCCCGCCAGGACGACGTTCCCGCGGCGGAAGGGCAGGTTGCACGGGCGGAACGGTCCGGTTTGGGCGAACGTGTGGGCGGCGGAGAACGGGGTGCCCGCCGCCTGCCCGGCGTCGGCCCAGTCCCTCGGCGTCGTCAGCGCCAACCGCGTCACGTCCGAGTCGGAGCCGATGAGCTTGCGGCGCACCAGTTCCTCGACCAGTTCTTCGGCGTAGCGGGGTCCGACGGCGTCCCAGTCGATCGGGGCGGCGTCGAGGTTGGGGCAGGGCGCGAGCAGGAACTGCGTGTGCTTGCCGGGCGGGGCGAGGTCGGGGTCGGTGAGCGAGGGTGTCGT
>DATMCA010000459.1:0-8953 GCA_035559015.1 Umezawaea sp.
GGTCGTCGACCTCGCGGGCCGCCAGCACGCCCACCGCGCCCGCGGCGACCGCCTGGGCGGCGAACGCGTGGCCGTCGACCCGGACACCGGGCAGCGCCACGAAAAGGCTGCCGGGCCCGACCTTCCGGGTGTCGAACTCGACCGACCCGGTGACGACGGAACCGCCGACCGCGTCCGCGCTCGACCCTTCGGGCACGTGCAACGTCCCACCGACGATCGAGGCGATCTCGGCGAGGCTGAGTCGGATCACGTACGGGCTCCCCTGATCGCGGCGGCGAGCGTGTCCACGTCCGAGAACGGCTGGATCACACCCCCGACCTCCTGGCCGGTCTCGTGGCCCTTGCCCGCGACGACGACGACGTCTCCGGGGCGGGCCTGGGCGACGGCGTGCTCGATGGCGGCCCCGCGGTCGCCGATCTCGACGACCTCACCACGTTCGGCTTCGGGCACCGCGAGCGCCCCCGCCAGCATGGCGGCGCGGATGGTGGCCGGGTCCTCGCTGCGCGGGTTGTCGTCGGTCACGACCAGCAGGTCGCTGCGGCGCGCGGCCTCCTCGCCCATCAGCGGCCGCTTGGCCGTGTCGCGGTCGCCACCGCAGCCGAGCACGGTGATGACCCGGCCCTCGACCTGCTTGCGGACGGCGTCCAGCGCCAGCGCCACGGCGGCTGGCTTGTGCGAGTAGTCGACGACGGCGGTGAACGCCTGGCCCTCGTCGACGCGCTGCATCCGGCCGGGCACCCGCACGGCCGAGAGCCCCGCCCGGATGTCGGCGGGCGCCACCCCGGCGGCGTGCAGGCAGCCGATGGCCAGCAGGGCGTTGGCGACGTTGAACGAGCCGGGCAGCCGCAGCGTGATCGGCAGCGCGAGCCCGTCCGGGCCGTGCGCGGTGAACGACTGCTCGCCGGTCGCCGTCACGGACACCTCGCCGGACGTCCACGCGGCGTCGGTCGACATCGCCACGGTCACCGTGTCCGGCGTGACCAGGCGGCGGCCCCACTCGCCGTCCACGCAGACCACCTCGGTGCGGGCGCGGCCGTCGAACAGCTGCGCCTTCGCCCGGAAGTAGTCCTCCATGTCCGGGTGGAAGTCCAGGTGGTCCTGCGACAGGTTGGTGAACGCGCCGATCGCGAACTCGGTGCCCGCGACCCGACCGAGGTCGAGGGCGTGGCTGGACACCTCCATCACGACGTCGAGCACCTCGCGCTCGACCATCACGGCGAGCAGCGCCTGGAGGTCCGGGGCCTCGGGCGTGGTGAACGCGCTGTCCAGGCGCTCACCGGCGATGCGGGTCTCGACCGTGCCGATGAGGCCGGTGCGGTGGCCCGCGGCGCGCAGCGCGGACTCGACCAGGTAGCTGGTCGTCGTCTTGCCGGACGTGCCGGTGATGCCCCAGACGGCGAGCTTCGTGGACGGGTAGCCGTAGACGCGGGCGGCCAGCAGGCCGAGGACGCCGCGCGGGTCCGGGTGGACCAGCACCGGCACGCGCGCGTCGCGCAGGGCGGGCCGGGCGGCGCCCGCTTCGTCCGTGAGGACGGCGGCGGCCCCCGCGGCCAGCGCGCCCTCCACGAAGTCGGCGCCGTGCGCCCGCGCGCCCGGCAGGGCGGCGAACAGGTCTCCGGGGACCACGTGCTGGGCGCGCAGCGTCGCGCCGCTCACCCGCACGTGGGCGTAGGTGGGCGTGGTCAGGTGCGCGTCGACCACCGAGGCGAGCTCGGACACGGCGACAGGCTGGATGCGGGAAGGGCGAGGCGGGGCGGTCGCGACCTTGCCCTGGAGCTTGGCAGGCACGCGCGGAAGGCTACCGGCGCACGGAGCGTGGCCGACCGGCGCATGCGCGTTCGGCGGATGATCAGCCAAGATCGAACTCTCCGACCGCTCGGTGGGCTGAGGTGGACATCTCGTCGTCCCGACCGGGAGCAACGCCGCCGGAGGGGTGCTCCGACGACCGCGGCGACTCCCAGCGGGAGCGAATCCCCAGGTGCCGCAACACTTGTGACGTTCGTGGGGGTGCTGTGGTTGCGTCCCCGACCACGGCGTCCCGATCGGACCTCGACCCGGTCCCCGCGGGAAATCCGGTCACCGTCCGAGGTGGACGGGACAACCGCCGAGCCCGCCCGGTGGGACGGAGATCACGTTCGGTGGCAGGCCGTGCTCACGGGGTGAGCGTGATCAGCGGGGACTGCTCGGCCGACAGCGGCACCTGGTAGCGCTGGGCCAGGTAGGAGGCGATGTCGTGGAACAGCGGCGCGGCCGAGCCGCTGAACGGCGTGCCCGTCGGCCCGTCCAGCATGATCCCCACGACGTAGCGCGGGTTGTCCGCGGGCAGGATGCCCGCGAAGGTGATCCAGTACAGGTTGCTGCTGTAGCGGCCCGAGTTCGGGTCGATCTGCTGCGCGGTACCGGTCTTGCCCGCGATCTGGTAGCCGGACAGGGCGGCCGCGGGACCGGTTCCGGTCTGCCCCGGCGCGCTCTGCACCACGGCGCGGAACATCTCCCGCACGGTCTTCGCGGTCTCCGGGCTCACCACGCGGACGCCCTCGGGCCGTTCGGTCTCCTTGCGGGCGCCGTTGCCGTCGACCTCGGCGCGGATGATCCTCGGCGGGACGCGCACCCCGTCGTTCGCGATGGTCTGGTACATCCCGGTCATCTGGAGCAGCGTCATGCTCAGGCCCTGGCCGATCGGCAGGTTGCCGAACGTCGACCCCGACCACTGGTTGCGCGGCGGGACCAGCCCGGCCTCCTCGCCGGTGAGCCCGGAGCCGGTGCGCTTGCCGAGCCCGAAGTTGCGCAGTAGCTCCGCGTACCGGTCCTCGCCCAGGCGCTGGGCCGCCATCAGCGTGCCGACGTTCGAGGACTTGCCGAACACGCCGGTGAACGTCATGTCGAGGTCGCCGTGCACCCACGCGTCGTTGATCCTGCGGTCGGCGACCTGGATGCTGCCCGGCACGGTGATGACCTCGTCCGGCTTGTACAGCCCGGCCTCGATCGCCCCGGCGGCCGTGATGATCTTGTTCACCGACCCCGGCTCGAACACCGACGTGACCGCGATGTTCCGCTTCTCGTCCTCGGTGGCCTTGCCGAACTCCGCCGGGTCGAACGTCTTGTCGTTCGCCATCGCCAGGATCTCGCCGGTCTTGCTGTCCAGCACCACCGCCGAGCCGCTCTTCGCGCCGCTCCTGGCCGTGTAGTCGGTGACCATGTTCTGCACGACGTACTGGGTGTCGATGTCGAGCGTCAGCTCCAGGCTCTTGCCCGGTGTCGCGGGTTCCAGCTCGCGGTCGCGGTCGGCACCGGGGATCACGATGTCGCCGCCCTGGATGGTGTCCACGACGCGGCGGCCCGCGCTGCCCGCGAGCAGGTTGTCCTGGGAGCTCTCCAGCCCGAGCTGGCCGTGCGTCGCGCCGGGCGTCATGTCCTTGCGCCAGTTAGCCGCGCCGACGACGTTCGACGCCAGCCTGCCGTTCGGGTAAACCCGGACCGCGCGGAACTCCGAGCCGACCTCGTTGAACTGCTTGCGGATCGCGGCGGCCTTCGTCGGCTCGACGTTGTCCACCAGCTCGATGTACGTCGTGTCCTTGAGCAGCTTGTCGGTCATGGTCCGCTCATCGGTCTTCTGACCGGCGACCTCGGTGCCGAGGACCTGCTGGATCGCCGCGCCGATGGCCTTGGCGTGGTCCTCGAAGCTGCCGATCGTCGGGTCCTTGGCCAGCTGGTCGGCCCAGTTCTTCCGCATCAGCTTCGGCACGGCGTAGAGCGCGCGCGCCTCGATGCTGAACGCGAGCTGGTTGCCGTTGCGGTCCAGGATCGCCCCGCGCTCGGCGGGGATGTCCTGGGGCGTGGCGCGCTGCTGCTGGGCCCTGAGGGACAGCTCGGCGGCCTGGAACCCCTGCACCTGCACGAGCTTGAACCCCGCCAGCAGCAGGGCGCCGACGAGCAGCAACCGGCCGACGGTGAGGCGGACGCGGGCGTTGGCTCCACGCCGCTTGGCCGGACGGGTCGCCCGCACCGACAGCGGACGTCGAGCTGGCCTGCCGCTGCTGGGCCCCGGCATGACTAACCTCCTGGCACGACTGGCGGCTGTTGGTTCTGCTGGTCGGCAGGGGGTTGTTGCTGCTCACCGGAGGGCGGCGGAGCGGACTGGACGGTGCTCGGCGGGGGCGAGCTCGGCGCCGTGGACGGCGGGGGCGGAGGTGCGGGGGCCTCCACCGCGGACGGCTTGCCGTACACCTCGACCGAGCCGTCCGGGAGCTGCTTGAGCTTCGCCGGGTCGCCCGCGAGCACCAGCCCGAGCTTCGCCGCGGCTTCGGCGAGCTTGGTCGGCGACTCGGCGAGCGCGACCTCCTGGCGCAGCTGCTCGACCCGCAGCGAGAGCTGCGTGGCCTGGTTGTGCGCTTCCTGGAGCTTGTACGAGTCCGCGGCGGCCTGCGTCGACAGCCACATGATCGCGGCCAGGCCGACGATCAGCATGGCCATCACCATGATGACGAACGGGGCCTTGGACACCGTGCTGGACTGGCGCTGCGGCGCGGCGGTCGCGCCGCCCCTGAGGTTCTGGTTGCGCTGCGCGCGCCGGGCGTACGCGCGCTCGCTCGCGGCCGACCGCGAGCGCGGCGACCCGGCGGGCGCGGGAACGGACTTGAGGGCCCGCTCGCGCGGCTTCTCCGGACGGGGCCGGGGGTTCGGTGAGGTGCCACCCGCTCTTGCCGGTGCGGTCATGACGCCTCCTTGATCCGTTCCGCGGCCCTCAGGCGCACCGGGGCCGCCCTCGGGTTCTCCTCGATCTCCTGCTCGTTCGCCAGCTCGGCGCCCTTGGTGACGAGCTTGAACTCCGGCCCGTAACCGGGCAGCTCCACCGGCAGCCCCTGCGGGCTGCGCGACACCGACACCTCGGCGATGGCCCGCTTCACCATCCGGTCCTCCAGGGACTGGTAGGCCTCCACGACGAGCCGCCCGCCCATGCCGATCACCGACAGCGCCGCCGGGAGCGCGAGCCGCAACGACTCCAGCTCCTCGTTCACCTCGATGCGCAGCGCCTGGAAGGTCCGCTTCGCGGGGTGGCCGCCGGTACGCCTGGTCGCCGCGGGCACGGCGGCGTACAGCAGCTCGACGAGCCGCCCGCTGTTGGTGAAGGGCTCGCGCTCGCGCTCCCTGACCACCGCGCTGACGATCTTCTTGGCGAACCGCTCCTCGCCGTAGTCGCGCAGGATCCGCACCAGGTCGCCGGGCAGGTACGTGTTCAGCACGTCCGCCGCGGTCTGGCCGGTGCCCGCGCTCATCCTCATGTCCAGCGGCGCGTCCCTGGAGTACGCGAACCCGCGCTCCTGCGCGTCCAGCTGCAACGAGGACACGCCGAGGTCCATCAGGACACCGTCCACGTGGGACAGGCCGAGGTCCTCGACGGCTTCCGCGATGCGGTCGTAGGTGACGTTGACGAACTTGACGCGGTCGCCGAAGTCCGCGAGCCGCTTGCTCGACAGCTCGATGGCCTGCGGGTCGCGGTCCAGGCCGATCAGGGTGAGCCGCGGGTGCGCCCGCAGCAGGGCCTCGGCGTGGCCGCCGAGCCCGAGGGTCGTGTCCACCACCACGGCGGGCCGGTCGGTGATCGCGGGGGCGAACAGCTCGAGGACGCGGTTCAGCAGGACCGGCACGTGCTTTGGTCGCTCCGCCATCTCAAGCCCCCTCCCTCTGCTTCGTGATCGACCGCCACAACGTGGAGATCGGGTGTCGTCAGGTCCCCGCCCGCCCGTCGAACCTGGCGCCGGGGAAGGTGCGCCAGGGCCGAAAGCCGAGCGGACCGAGGCCTCACGGCACCCGAACCACGTCGTGCGAACTCACGGCCGATCAGAAGACGCCAGGGAGGACCTCCTCCCGCACTTCGGCGTAGCTGCCCTCATGGGCTTCGAGGTAGCGCTGCCAGGCCTGGGAGTCCCAGATCTCCAACCGGTTGACCGCGCCGATGACCGCGCACTCCTTGGTCAACCCGGCGTAGTTGCGCAGCTCCTGGACGATCGAGATGCGGCCCTGCCCGTCCGGCCGCTGCTCGTCCGTGCTGGCGAACAGGTAGCGCTGGTAGGCGCGAACCGCCTCGTTGGTGAACGAGGCCGCCGCGACCTTGGTGGCCATCTGCTCGAACTCCGCCCGTGGGAACACGAAGAGGCAGTGGTCCTGGCCCTTGGTGACCATGACACCCCCCGCTAGCGCATCCCGGAACTTCGCGGGCAGCGTCAGCCGTCCCTTGTCGTCCAGCCTGGGGAGGTGCGTGCCGAGGAACATGGCACCTCCACCTCCTGCCGACCGGACTCCGAGCGGCAGTGGGGCCCCCGTCAGCCCCACCGGGCGCCACAGTACCCCACTTTTCACCACAGTCAACGCTGAAACGGGTGTTTCCACGGCGACCCGTTCGGCATATTCGCAGGTAGGAGACTTGTGGGCACCGTGGAGCGTGGTGGGGGAAGCGAACGACACCCACCTCCCCGAGTGAGTCCGGAGGCCCGTTTTGCCACCCGGATGGACCAGCAAAACCGGCGAAAACATGTTCACGTACGCCGGTGGTGGGGGATCGTGGAGATGGGGGGAAAATGAACCGCTGTGCAACCCCGCACGTCGTAACTACCGTCAGGATCCTGTCGAATCGGGGGTAGGGCACTTCGCCCTGGTTTGACACACTGCGTGAAACGCTCACCGCTTCCGTGCACCGGTCGCGGGCGAGCCCCGCTCCAGGAGGTCGAGTGACCCCGAGTACCCAGCCAGCAGCACTCCCGGACCACGCGTTCGGACAGGGCGCGCCGGCCGTGAACCCCACGGTGAACAGTGCTGCCCACTCCCCGCAGACACGACCTGACGACGTGCTGGGAGAACTCCACACGGCGGTCCAGCGGATCGCCGCCAACGTGGAGAAGGTCCTCGTCGGCAAACCGGACGTCGTCCGGATCTCGCTCGTCGCCCTGCTCGCCGAGGGCCACCTGCTGGTGGAGGACGTGCCGGGCGTCGGCAAGACGTCGCTGGCGAAGGCCTTGGCCCGGTCGATCGACTGCACGGTCAGCCGCATCCAGTTCACGCCCGACCTGCTGCCCAGCGACATCACCGGGTCGTCGATCTACAACCGGCAGGGCAACGAGTTCGAGTTCCGGCCCGGTCCGGTGTTCGCGAACATCGTGGTCGGCGACGAGATCAACCGTGCCTCCCCCAAGACCCAGTCCGCGCTGCTGGAGTGCATGGAGGAGCACCAGGTCACGGTCGACGGGAAGACCTACCCGCTCGGTGCGCCGTTCATGGTGATCGCGACCCAGAACCCGATCGAGATGGAAGGCACGTACGCGCTGCCCGAGGCCCAGCGGGACCGGTTCACCGCACGCGTCTCCATCGGCTACCCGGACCCGGCCGCCGAACTGGCCATGGTCGACGAGCACGCGGGCACCAACCCGATGGACGAGCTGCGCCCGGTGTCGGACGCCGCGCAGATCCTGAAGCTGGTGCAGACGGTTCGCCGGGTGCACCTCTCGCAGGAGATCCGCCGGTACGCCGTGGAACTCGTGTCGGCCACCCGCAGGCTGCCGGAGCTGCGGCTCGGGGCGTCCCCGCGGTCGACCCTGCACCTGGTCCGCGCCGCCCGCGCGCAAGCCGCTCTCGCGGGTCGCGACTTCGTCGTCCCGGACGACATCCACGCCGTCGCGGTCCCCGTGCTAGCCCACCGGCTGGTCCTCACCGCCGAGGCCCAGGCCGCCCGCCGCTCCCCCGCCGACCTCGTCCGCGCGCTGCTGCAACGGGTGCCCGTGCCGCAGGCGACGCCGTCGCCGAACGGCCAGTACACCCAGGGGACGAACCGCTGAGATGCGTGGAGCCCTCTCCGGCCTGACCACCCGCGGCCGCTGCCTGCTCGCCGCGGGGTTCGCGGCCGGGCTGTGCGCACTCGTCCTCAACGAGCGCGACCTGCTCCGGGTGGCGGCCTTCGTGGTCGCCCTGCCGCTGCTCGCGGCGTGGCTGGCCACCCGTGCCCGCGTCGGCCTGCACGCGTCCCGCTTCCTGCACCCCAGCCGGGTGCCGGTCGGCTCCGCCACCGAGGTGCGCGTCGAGCTGCGCAGCACCGGCAGGCTCCCGACTGGCGGGCTGCTCCTGGAGGACAACGTCCCGTACGCGCTCGGCAGCAGGCCCCGGTTCGTGGTGGAGCGGCTGCCGCGCAGCACCGCCACCGCGCTGCGGTACCCGCTCAAGCCCGTGATGCGGGGGATCCAGCAGGTAGGGCCCCTGATGGCCCGGATCACCGACCCGTTCGGGCTGGTGGAGTACGACCGCGAACTCGCGGGCCGCAGCAGGCTGGTCGTGGTGCCCCGGATCACCGGGCTCAACGGCCTGCCCAGCGGTTCCGGCATGGGCGCGGGCGACGACGGCTCGATCCGGCTGCGCAGCGGCCAGGGCGAGGACGACGCGATCGTCCGCGAGTACCGGCACGGCGACGACCTGCGCAAGGTGCACTGGCGCTCGACCGCCCGCCGCGACCAGCTCATGGTGCGCGTTGAGGAACGCCCATGGCGCGGCGGCACGACCGTGCTGCTCGACCACCGGCTGGCCGCGCACCGCGGCAGCGGCCCCAGCGCGAGCCTGGAGTGGGCCGTGTCGATGACCGCCAGCGTCTGCCTGCACCTGCACCGCTTCGGCCACCAGGTCAAGCTCGTCGTCGAGGACGGCCGCGTCCTCGCGGGCGGCTCCGGCGACGGCGGCCACAGCGACGCCGTGGTGCTGGACTCGCTGGCCGCGTTGCAGCCCTCGCACCGCAAGGAACTCGCCGCGGGCCTCGACCCCGGCGCCGGCCAGGAGGTCATCGCCGTCCTCGGCGCGTGCACCCCGGCCGTCGTGGACGGCCTCGTCCGCTACCGGCCGCGCGGCATGCGCAGCCTCGCCGTGCTGCTCGACGTCGGCGAGTGGGCCGGCCCGTCCGAGGACCCGACGCCCGACG
>DATMCA010000460.1:0-4535 GCA_035559015.1 Umezawaea sp.
CACGCCGCCCTCACCCTGCACCGACACCACCGCAACCCCGAAGGCGAGGCGACCGCCCTGGACGGCCTCGGTCTCATCGCTCACCGCACCGGAGACCACCACCAATCCCTCGCCCACTACCACCAGGCCCTCGCCCTGCACCGGACCCTCGGCTACACCTACGAACTCGCGGACACCCTCGAACACGTGGGCCACACCCACATCGCGCTCGGACAACGCGAACAGGCCCACGCGGTGTGGCAGGAGGCGCTGGAGCTGTACCGGGAACAAGGCCGCGACGACGACGCCACCCGCGTACAACGGCAACTCGACGACCTCCCTGATGCGCGAACCGCGATGAGTCCTGGCTCGGCCAGTGGTCTTCAGACACATCCCGTTCCACGCATCCGGAGGCAGCTGTGAAGCTCTTGCTCACGTCAGGCGGCGTTACGAACCCGAGCATCCACGCGGCGCTCGTGCAACTCCTCGGCAAGCCGGTCTCCGAGTGCCACGCCCTCTGCGTCCCGACAGCCCAGTGGGGCCACCCGATGTGCGGACCGGCATCGGTGCGGGGATTCCTGGCCGCCGAACCGACGTGGCAGCACTTCTCCGGCCTCGGTTGGGCATCGCTCGGCGTCCTCGAACTCACCGCACTGCCCACCATCGGCGCGCGGCGGTGGGTTCCCTGGCTCCGAGAGGCCGACGTGCTCCTGGTCGACGGCGGCGACGCGACGTACCTGTGCCACTGGATGCGCGAGTCCGGGCTGGCGGATCTGCTGCCGTCGCTGCCCGACACGGTCTGGGTGGGGGTGAGCGCGGGAAGCATGGTGCTGACGCCCCGGATCGGGGCGTACTTCGTCGAGTGGCCTTCCGCGGCGGACGACCGCGCCCTGGGAGTCGTCGACTTCTCGATCTTCCCGCACCTGGACGCCTTCCCCACCAACACCCTGGCCGACGCGAAGCGGTGGGCCGCCGACATCGGCGTCCCGGCCTACGCCATCGACGAACAGACGGCCATCAAGGTCGTCGACGGCTCCGTCGAGGTGATCTCCGAAGGACGCTGGACGAGGTTGCCGCACTTCGCCCACGAGGAGACGTGAGGGGTTCACCCCGACGTGCGGCGTCGGTGCGAGTGGTCCGTTGTGGACGGTCAGCGGAGGAAGCCGGTCTTCAGCTTCTTCTCCTTGGCGAAGCGGGTGCGCATGGCGGGTCGGGTGACGAACCAGAGCAGTGCGGCCAGGACGGCTCCCTGGGCGATCTGCTCGACGCGCATCCACCACGGGTAGCTGTCGGACAGCAGCAGGGACAGCAGGCCGAGCAGGCCGCCGATCGAGATCCAGACGACCCGGCGGTAGGCGGCGCGGTGGCCGCGGCGCAGTCGGTAGCCGACGCGGAGGTACATGGCGGACACCAGGAGCACCCCGGCGACGCGGAACCACACCTGCTGGTGGAGCACGGAGCGGAACCGTTCGACGTCGGTGCCGGGCGGCAGGACCGCGTGCGCCAACTGGTAGTCGACCAGGCTGTCTCGGAGGACGAACACCAGGACGGTCAGCACCACGCTCAGGCCGAGGTTGGTGAACAGCAGGACGAAGACCGTCCGCAACTCGGGTGGCACGGGCCCGTCGGCGGGGTCCGCGGTGGTGGTGACGGGAGGGGCCTTCGGCAGGCCGGTGTCCATGGTTTCCTTCTTCCGCCGGGTCCGAGCGCCGTTCGCCGGACTGCGACCATCGTGTCTTCCGGCCGCCGCACGGCGCATCGGCCCGCGAGCGATCACCACCCCCTCCCGAAGTCGGTGATCCGGGCACCGCGGTCTACGACTTCCGGACCGCGCGAGTAGCCGGTCGGCCAACTGCGGCCTCCACCCGGCCGACCTAAGGTGGTCGTCGTGGACAGCGCACGGGAAGGACCTGGTTTCGGCTGGTGGGGGTCGCGGCGCGGGGCGGCGTTCGACATCGCCCTGGCGCTCGTCGTCACAGCGGTGCCCGCGCTGGCGTGGCTGCTGGCCGCGTCGGTGGTGCCGTTGCTGCCGACGCTCGGCGCCACCGGCCAACCGGCCGTCACGCCGCAGGTCGTTTCGGTCGCCGGGCTGTTCAGCCACCTCGCGGGGTCGGCGTTCACCCTCGCGCTGGTCGCCCGCCGCCGCTTCCCCGTGGTCGTCGTGCTGGTGGTCGTCGCCGCGGAGGCGTTCGGCCACGCGACGCTGCTGGCCCTGTCGATCGCCGTGTACACCCTCGCCGCGAGCGGGACGTCCCGCGTCGTGCTCGCCGGAGGGGGTCTGCTGGCCATCGCCGCGGGTCTCAAGCCGTGGGCCTGGACCGACATACCCAGTACCGCCGCGCTGTACCTGGTCCTGGGCTTCACCGGCGTCATGGTCCTGGTGGCCGTGGTGCTGCCGATCGTGCTGGGCCTCTACATCAACGCCCGGCGCGGCCTCATGGCGTCGCTGCGGGAACGGGCGCAGCGGCTGGAACGGGAGCGGCAACTGCTGGCGCGGCAGGTCCGCACCGAGGAGCGCACCCGGATCGCCAGGGAGATGCACGACGTCGTGGCGCACCGGGTGAGCCTGATGGTCGTGCACGCGGGGGCGCTGGAGATGAAACCCGACCGGGAACCCGTCGCGGTGGCGGAGGCGGCGACCCGGATCGCCGACATCGGCAGGCAGGCGCTGGGCGAGCTGCGGCAGGCCGTCGGCGTGCTCAAGGTCGACGACGTCGAGAGCAGCGCACCACTGGCCCCGCAGCCGACCCTGGACGACCTGGCAGAATTGGTCGAGCAGTCGCGCAGCGCCGGGGTGCCGGTCCACTGCCGCGTCGAGGGCAGGCGACGGCTGGCGAACGTGGCGGAGCGGACCGCGTACCGCATCGTCCAGGAGGGTTTGACCAACGTGCACAAACACGCGTTCGGGGCGCGCACCGAGATCTCGCTGCGCTTCCTGCCGGACCTGCTCGAGGTGAGCGTGCGCAACGACGCGCCGCGCCGGTCGACCGGCATCGACCTGCCGAGCGGCGGGCACGGGCTGGCGGGCTTGGCGGAGCGGTTGACGCTGGTCGGCGGCGAGTTCGAGTCCGGCCCATCGGCCGGCGGTGGCTTCCGGATCACGGCCAGGATCCCGATCGCGATCCCCGCCGGATGATCCGGGTCCTGATCGCCGACGACGAGGAGCTGATGCGCGTCGGCCTGCGCACGATGCTGGAGGCCGACGACGACATCACCGTGGTCGCGGAGGCGCGCAACGGTGACGAGGCCGTCGCCGAGGCGCGGGCGCACCGGCCGACCGTGGTGCTGATGGACATCCGGATGCCGCAGTCGGACGGGCTCACCGCGACCAAGGCGCTGGCCTTGCTGCCGGAGCCGCCGAAGGTCATCGTGCTCACGACGTTCGACCTCGACGAGTACGTGCACGCGGCGCTGCGGGCGGGCGCGGTGGGTTTCCTGCTCAAGGACACCCCGCCGCGCGACCTGATCAAGGCCGTGCACGTGGTGGCCGAGGGCCAGGCGATGCTGTCGCCGTCGGTGACCCGGAACCTGATCTCGGCGTTCGTCGAACGCGACTCCCCGGTCGGTGACGACGCCCGCAACCGGCTCAAGGTGCTTACCGACCGGGAACGCGAGGTGCTCGCGCTCGTGGGCCAGGGCCTGTCCAACACGGAGATCGGCGAGCAGCTGCACAACAGCCAGGCCACCGTGAAGGCGCACATGAGCCGCCTGCTGACCAAGCTCGACCTGGCGAACCGGGTCCAGGCCGCGATCCTGGCCCACGACGCGAACCTCGTCGAAGGCGGCTGACCGGACCGCTCACCGTCAACAGGGCGTGCTCGGGCAGGTCCGAATTCGGTCGGACGAGCGAAGCGAGGGTGTCGGCGATCTGTTTTGCGCCAGACCTCGACACCCTCGCGAATCGCCTTCCGCGCCGCCGGAGACCTGATCGGTCACGACCGGTCCACACCGAAGTTGATCGGTGACGGGGTGGCCGGGTCGGGGAACAGGTGTACGGCCGGTCTGCTCAGGTGCGGTCCGGGGGACGCGCGACGGTGATCGCGGAGAGGTCGCTGTTCCCCTTGATGAGCGTGGTCACCCGGTCGAGAAACTCATTTCGGGTGACCAGTTCGTCCCGGTCGGTGTCAATGGCGTTGAAGTTCGCCTCGGCATCGCCGTCCGAGATTCCCAGGGTGGAATTGAGGGACGCCCACTCGGCGCGGCTGATCTTGCTGTCCTTGTTGGTGTCCGCGGAGTCGAAGAGGGCCAGGTGGAGAGCGACGGTGGATTCGAACACGGCGTCGTAATCCGCACCGGCGATGAACTCGTCCTTGGTCACGACGCCGTCGGAGTTGGTGTCCAGCACGGCCAGCGACTCCCAGAGCGCGGCGGCCTTGCCCTTGGCCGCACCACCCGCCCTGGTCCCAAAAGTTTCCAGGTCGGAGCGGTCGATCCCACCGCTGCGATTGCCGTCGAGAAGAGTGAACAGTCGTGTCAAGCTGTCTTGCGACATGGTGCACCTATTCCTTTGAGCTGAACACCGGCGGTCCGGCGAAACCCGGACCGAGCAGGCCGGC
>DATMCA010000461.1:0-3579 GCA_035559015.1 Umezawaea sp.
CCCCTCCACCACCTCGGCCACCGAGGCGTTGCCGTCCCAGAACGGGCTGTCCTCGATCAGGCCGGGGTGGATCGCGTTGACCCGCACCGGTGAGAGTTCGACGCTCATCGTGCGGATCAGCCCGGTGACCGCGCTGTTGACCGCCGTCACGGTGGTCGAACCGGGGTACGGGTAGTCCTTCGCCATGCCGCCGAACAGCAGGATCGAGGACTCGCGCGCCATCCGCGGGGCGAGCGCGCTGATGACCGCCGTGTAGCCGACGATCTTCGTCACCGCCAGTTCGACCGCCTTGGCCACGTCGTAGGCCGCGATGGTGTTGCGATCCCGGACCGCGCCCACGACGGCGAGCCGGTCGACGTGCTCGATCCGGGTCAGCGCCTCGGCGATCTCGGCCGGGCGGGTGAGGTCGAGCGGCAGTCCGGTGACCGACCCCGACGCGTCCTTCGACAGTTCCTCCGCCACCTCGGCGGTCTTCTCGGCGTCGCGGCCGGTGATCACGACCTCGGCGCCCCGGCTCGCGTACTCGGCCGCCAGTTCGCGGCCGGTTCCCTGCGTCGCTCCGATGAGCACGACCGTCTTCATGTCCTGGAGATCCTTCTGGTGAAGTGGGGCTGGGCGGTGTTCTCAGAGCGGCTGTTCGACGAGGCCGCGCAGCACGAGGGCGTTGGGCGCCTGGATCAGTCGGCCGCCTTCGTCGATGCGGCCCAGTTGCACGGCCGCCAGGCCCAGGTCGTCGACGAGCCGGGCGATCCGGTCACCGGCTTCCGGGGAATCGGTCGCGACGAACACGACCCGCTTGCCCGCCCCCGGATCGAGTTCGGCGGCCAGGGTGTTGGCGGGCAACTGGTTGAACGCCTTCACGACGTCGGCGCCGGGGAACTTCCCGGCGAAGTAGTGGCTGGACAGCTCGCCCCGCAGGATCTCCTCGGCATTGGGCGCGTAGAAGGCGTTGGTGGTGTCGACGACGGTCTTCCCCGTCCAGTCCGGCAACGACGCCCCGAACCGCTCGACCGCGGCGAACGGGATCGCCACGAGGACGACCTCGCTCCTCAGCGCCTCGTCCAGGGAAACGGCGTGGACGCCGGAGCCGAGCGACGCCACGAGCGGGCGGAGGGAGTCCGGCCCGCGGGTGTTGGCGATGGCGACCTCGATGCCCGCTCGGGCGAACAGCCGGGCCAGTGCCGATCCGATGTTGCCGCTGCCGACGATCGCGTGCCGCGTCGGTGTGGTCATGACTGCCCTCCGGTTTGGTTAACGTGTGAACCAAACGTAGACGGCAGTTGGTTCACACGTCAACCAACCGGTACCGTGGCGGTCATGGCGGAGGTGCGGTGGCTGAACGACGAGGAGCAACGGGCTTGGCGGAGCCTGATGGCGATGCAGGACGAACTGGCGGAGTTCCTCGATCGACGGCTCCGCACCGGGAGCGGCCTGTCCCAGGCCGACTACAAGGTCCTCGCGCACCTCTCCGAAGCGCCCGACCACCGGCTGAGGTCCTTCGAACTCGGTGAACTGCTGCGCTGGGAGAAGGGCCGCCTCTCCCAGCACCTGGGCCGGATGCAGACCCGTGGCCTGGTCACCCGCGAACGGTGCGAGACCGACCAGCGGGGAGCGGTCGTCACCATCACCGCCTGTGGCGGCGAACTGATCGGGGCCGCTGCGCCGCGGCACGTGGCCGACGTCCGCGACGCTGTCGTCGACCAGCTCACCGAGGCCGAACTGCGGACGCTCGCCGTCATCGGCGACAAGGTCCGCGACCGCCTGGCCGCCTTGACGGCGAAGCCCGACACCGGCTCCGAGCGCTGAGCCCGAAGGCCTCTAGGTCAGCTGCTGGGTGACGTCGGCCGGCACGCGCAGGCCGGAGTCGCGGACGGCGTCGACCAGCTGTCCGACGAGGGGGTCGCGTGGCGTCGAGGTCACGGCGACGAGCCGTCGCCGCCACCGGGGCTCGAACGGTCGGACGGCGCCCGCGAACCCCGCGGTGATGGCGCTGACGGGGACGATGGTCACGCCGAGGCCCGCGGCCGCCAATTGGGGCGCGTGGCTCGTCACGGCGGTGCGGACCACGACCGAGTGCCGCAGGTCGAGGTCGTCCAGGTGGCTCTCGATCCACCTGCCGAGCCGGTTCTCGGGGGTGAAGTGCACGAACGGCAGGCCCTGGAGGTCCTGCTGCCGGATCGCGCTCCGGGCGGCGAGCGGGTGGTCCGCCGGTAGGGCCACGACGATCTCCTCCTCGGCGACCGCGGTCGTCTCGAACGCCGTGGCGCCGAGGTCGGGGAACAGCAGGAGGTCGGCCTCGCCGCGTTCCAGTGCGGCGTAGGCCGCGTCCGGGTCCGTGCTCTCGTGGAAGGACACGGTGACGTCCGGGCGCTCCGCGTTCCAGTCGGCCAGCACCGGTGCCAGCAGTGCCACTGTGAGGCTCTGCGCGCACACCACCCGGACACTGCCCCCGCGGCCCTGTCCGACGGCGCGGGCGAGCCGGACGACATCGCCCGCCGCGTCCACGGCCCGGCGGGCCTCGGCCAACACCGCCCGGCCCGCCGCCGTGGGGCGCACCCCTCGCCGGTCGCGCGTGAGGAGCGCGGTACCGACCTCCCGTTCGAGAGCCGCGAGCTGGTGCGAGATCGCCGGTTGCGAGAGGTGCAGGTGGCGCGCCGCGCGGGTCACCGACCCCAGCTCGGCGGCGGCGAGCAGGCATTCGAGCCCTCGCAGGGTTGGCATGAGCGGAACTTATCACCGGCCGTACATCTATCGATTCCACGACGGGAAGTTCGGCTCCGGCCCGGGTGTTGGACCAACCAGAAAGATCGACAAAGGAGGCACATGTCATCCGCGTTCGTCACCGGCGGCTCCGGTTTCATCGGGACCGCCCTGCTCCGCCGCCTCGTCGCCGACGGCCACGAGGTCTCCGCCCTGGCCCGCGGTGACGCGGCCGCCCGCACCATCGAGGAGGCAGGCGCCAGAGCTGTGCGGGGCGACCTCCTCGACCCCGACGGCTGGGCCGGCACGGGCACCCACTACGACGTGGTCTTCCACCTCGCCGCGGAGACCGACCTCGCGGCGGACCCGGACCGGCACCAGCGCGTGACGGTCGACGGGACGCGGGCCGTCCTCGAAGGCGCTCGCCGCGTGCGTGCCGAGCGGTTCGTCCACTGCGGCTCGGAGGCCGCCCTGCTGGCGGGCGAGCCCTTGATCGACGTCGACGAGACCGCGCCGCTGCGCCCGGACTCGCCCGCGGCCTACTGCGCGGCGAAGGCGAAGGCCGAGCAGCTGGTCGTCGCGGCGTCCGACGACCGGCTCGCCACGGTGGTCATCCGCCCCCGGTTCGTGTGGGGACCGGGCAGCAACCTGATCGGGGCGATCGTGCGGGCCGCGCAGGACGGCACGTTCGCCTGGATCGAGGGCAGTAGGGTGACGACCGAGGTGACCCACGTCGACAACGCGGTCGAGGGGATGATCCTCGGCTGGCGGCGCGGTCGACCCGGCGAGGCCTACTTCATCACCGACCGCGAACCGGTCGAGGTGCGGTCGTTCCTGGAGGCGCAGTTCCGCGCCCACGGCGTCGATCCACGGGTGCCG
>DATMCA010000462.1:0-5518 GCA_035559015.1 Umezawaea sp.
CGACCGCGCAGCCTCCAGATCCCCGGACGGGTCGATCGCCTCGGCTTCGGCGAGCAGCGCTTCCTTCAGCTGCGCGTTGGTCCCGAACTCGGCGTCGCGCTCGTTGAACGCCTCGGAACGGCGGGCGAAGAACGCGTCCTGGGCGGCGCGGAAGCGCTGCCAGAGCACGTCGTCGGCTTCCTTGGGAGCCCGCCCGGCGGCCTTCCACTCGACCATGAGGTCCTTGTAGCGACCGGCCGTGGGGCCCCAGTCGTCGGACTGGATGAGCTTCTCGGCCTCCTCGACCAGCTCCTGCTTGCGGTTCTTCGCCACGCCGCGCTGGCGGTCGAGGTCCGCGAAGTGCGAGCCACGACGCCGGTTGAACGCGTCACGCGCCTTGGAGAACCGCCGCCACAGCTGCTCGTCGGTCTTGCGGTCGACGCCGCGGATGGTCTTCCACTCGTCGAGGATCTGCCGGAGCCGGTCGCCCGTGGTCTTCCACTGGGTCGACTCGTTGGCCAGCGTCTCGGCCTCTTCGACCAGTTCCTGCTTGCGCGCCACGGACTGGGTGCGCGCGGCCTCCTTGGCCGTCTTGGCCTTCTCCAGGCCTTCCTCGGCCTTGGCCAGCACGTGGTCCACCCGCTTGGCCAGCGCCTCCAGGTCGCCGACGACCGCGGCGTCCTTCAGCGTGTCCCGCACGTGCTTCGCGCTCGTGAGCGCGTGCTTCGGGTCGCCCGCCCCGGAGGACAGCCGCGCCACGAGCAGCTCCACCTCGGTGCGCAGGTCGTCGAACCGGCGCGCGAAGTGCGCGAGGCCCTCCTCGGGCTCGCCCGCCTGCCAGGACCCGACGACCCGCTCGCCGTCGGCCGTCTTGACGTAGACGGTGCCGTCCGCGTCCACGCGTCCCCAGCGGTCAGGGTGGTCCGACGCCACGGGGACCGGCGGAGCGGCCACCGGGGCGCTCTCCTGCTTCGTTCCCTCGATCACCGTTGTGGTACCGCCACTGTCACCAGTGGTCTCCGGTGTCGTCTCGTGCTCCGTCATCGCCGGCTTCCTCCTCGCCTGCCCACTTCGTGGTGCCCGTGCCAACCACGGGCGCCCCGCCACCGGCGGGGCCCAGCACCGAGTACCTGGACCGTCTCATCGTCTCCAGTACCCCGCGCGCATTCAAACAGGTCAGAGCTCAGCTCGGTACTGCGGTGTCGAAGATGGGTAGCGTCACGAGGTGTGATCCGACGTCTGGCGGTGCTGCCGCACCCGCCTCTGCTGGTGCCCGAGCTGGTCGGCGAGGCCGTGGACGAGACCGAACCGTTGCGTGCGGCGTGCCTGGCAGCGGCCCGGGAACTGGCGGACAGCTCGCCCCACTGGGTGGTGATCGCGGGTGATCCGTCCGGCCGGAGGACGATCGGCCCGGACATCTCCGGGACGTTCCGCGGATACGGCGTACACGTGCCGATCTCCCTCTCGACCGCCGAGTCCACTTCGGACCCCGATCTGCCACTGCCCGCCCTCGTCGCCGGATGGCTGCGGGCCGCCGCCGGGGCGATGACCGTCCGGGTGGAATTGGTCCACCCGGATCTGCCGCCCGCCGACTGCTTCGCGCTCGGGAAGGAACTCGCCGCCGAACCGGGTGTGGCGGTGCTCGTCCTCGGCACCGGGTCGCACCGGCACGGCGAGGCCTCGGTCGGCCGTCCCGACGACCGCGCGGGGCCGTTCGACGAGGGTGTGCGCGCGGCGCTGGCCGCCGCGGACCCGGAGGCGCTGCGCGACCTCGACCCGGTGCTCGCGGCCGAGCTGGGCGCGGACGGCCGGGCGGCGTGGCAGGTGCTCGCGGGCCTCGCCGAAGCCTCCGGGCCGTGGCGGTGCACCCGATCCGAGCTGCTCGTGCCCTACGGGGTCGGGTACCACTCGGCCGTCTGGGAAACTGGGGCGTGACCGTCCCCGTCGCCGTCGTCGGCCCCACCGCCACCGGCAAGTCCGACCTCGCCGTCCGCCTCGCGCTCGAACTCGGCGGCGAGGTGGTCAACGCCGACGCGATGCAGCTCTACCGGGGCATGGACATCGGCACGGCGAAGATCACCGAGGCCGAGCGGCAGGGCGTCGCGCACCACCTGCTCGACGTGCTGGACGTGACCGAGACGGCCTCCGTCGCCGCCTACCAGCGGCACACCCGCGCCCTCGTCGAGGAACTGCTGGCCAGGGGCACGACGCCGGTGCTCGTCGGCGGCTCCGGCCTGTACGTGCAGGCCGTGCTGGACGACCTCAGGTTCCCCGGCACGGACGAGGTGGTCCGCGCGCGCCTGGAGGAGGAACTGGCGGTCGTCGGCGGCCCGGTCCTGCACGCCCGGCTGGCCGAGCTGGACCCGGCCGCCGCCCTCGCGATCCTGCCCGGCAACGTTCGCCGCGTCGTGCGCGCGCTGGAGGTCATCGAGCTGACCGGGCAGCCGTTCTCGGCGAACCTGCCGAAACCCGGCCCCGCGCTCTACGGAACGGTGCTCGTGGGCGTCGACCGCGAGGTGGCGGAACTGGACGAGCGGGTCGACCTGCGGGTGCGGCGGATGTTCGAGGCCGGCCTGGTCGACGAGGTGCGGGGGCTGGAGGCAGTGGGCCTGAGGGACGGTCGCACGGCGGCGCGCGCGCTCGGCTACCAGCAGGTCCTCGCCGCGTTCGACGGCGAGCACGACCTGGGGACGGCTGCCGAGGAGACCGCGAGGGCCACCCGGCGGTTCGTCCGCAGGCAGCGCTCCTGGTTCCGCCGGGACCGCCGGATCACCTGGTTCGACGCGGCCCGCACCGACCTGGTCGGGGAAGTGCTGGCCCTGTTCGCCCAGTAACCTGGTGCGCGTGGGCGGAGTGGAATTCCTCAAGGGGCACGGCACCGAGAACGACTTCGTGCTACTGCCCGACCCGGACGGCGCGCTGGACCTGACCGCGGCGCGTGTGCGCGCTCTCTGCGACCGGCAGCGGGGTCTGGGCGCGGACGGCGTGCTGCGCGTCGTGAGGCCGGACGTGTCCGGTGCCGCCTCAGCCGGGGAGAGCACCTCGGCGGGGAGCCCGTGGTTCATGGACTACCGCAACGCCGACGGCTCGATCGCGGAGATGTGCGGCAACGGCGTCCGGGTGTTCGCGCACTACCTGGTCGACGCGGGACTGGTGCCCGAGGGCGAGTTCGTCGTCGGCACCCGCGGGGGCGAGAAGCCCGTCGTCGTGCACCCGGACGGCAGCGTCACGGTGGAGATGGGCCCGGTCCGGATCACCGGCACCTCCACCACCAAGACCACCGGGGCGGACTTCGCGGGCGTGGCCGTCGACGTGGGCAACCCGCACCTCGCGTGCGTGACCGACGTGCACATCGCGACCCTCGACCTGACCGAGCAGCCGCACTTCGACCCGGCCGTGTTCCCGAACGGCGTCAACCTGGAGTTCGTCAACGTCCTGCGCGAAGGCGCCCTGCGGATGCGCGTCCACGAGCGCGGCGTGGGGGAGACCAGGTCGTGCGGCACCGGCACGGTCGCGGCCGTGGCGTCCTGGCTGCACGGCGAGGGCCGCACCACCGGGGAGGCCACTGTGGACGTCCTCGGTGGACGGGTGACCGTCGAGATCGGTGAAGGCCGCAGCACCCTCACCGGCCCGGCCGTGCTCGTCGCGCGCGGCGAGCTCGACCGGGCCTGGTGGGATTCGCTCTAGCGGTCGCCGACCTTCACCTGCACGGTCTCCAACCTGCCGACGTGCTGCTTGCCCACGACGTCGGGGTCCGATGTCGGCGCGGTGCAGACGATCAGCGTGTTGCCGACCAGGCCGACGGCGAAGCTGATCTGGCTGGTCTCGACGCGGTCGGTGATCGCGCCGCCCTCGACGACCCGCACGACGGCCGGCTGGAGCGCCGTCGCGACCCAGACGCCGCCCTCGGCGTCCACGCAGATCCCGTCCGGCGCGATGACGTGCTCGCGCAGGTCGGCCCACACCCGCCGGTTGCTCAGCGAGCCGTCCTCGGCCACGTCGAACGCGGTCAGGCGGTACGCGAGCGTCTCCGCGACGAGCAGCGTGCCGTTGGGCAGCAGCACCGTGCCGTTCGGGAACTTCATGTCCTCGGCGGCCACGCGGGTCGTGCCGTCCGGTTCCACTAGCGCGAGCGGGGTGCCCGGCGGGTCGTAGGACGGGTCGAGCAGCGACTCGATGCCGTCGTCGGTGATCTTCTTGTGCAGGTCGAACCCGAAGTTGCCCACGTAGGCGCGCCCGCGCGCGTCGACGAGCATGTCGTTGGTGTGGAACGTGGCGATGTCGAACAGGTCCGCGTGCAGCGCGAGCACCCCGTTCGGCTCCAGCCTGCGGACCGTCCGGTCCTTCATGGACACCACGAGCAGCCTGCCGTCCGGCAGCCAGCCGAGGCCCGAGGGCTGGCCGGGCAGCGAGCAGACGACCTGCTTCTCGCCGGTGGCGAGGTCGACGGTGAAGACGGCCTTCTCGTAGAAGTCCGAGAAGTAGAACTTGCCGTCCGGGCCGTGCCGGGGCGCTTCGCCGAAGTGGAGTCCGTCGAGGAGAACCGTCGTGTCAGCCATGGTCGGGAACGGTAGTCGCTTCGTCACGGGTCGTGCGCAGCGGTGAGAGCAGAACCCACACGACGGCGAGAACCTGCCCTGCCATGCCGATCCAGAGCGTCGTGCGGACGCCCACCCAGCCGCCCAGCACGCCGCCGATGAGCCCGCCCAGCGGGATCGTGCCCCACACCAGGAACCGGATGCTCGCGTTCATCCGGCCGAGGAGGCGGTCCGGGCAGACCGTCTGCCGGAAGCTGACCTGGCTGACGTTGTAGACGGTCGCGCCGCAGGCCGCGATCGCCATGCCCAGCATGGCCAGGCCGACCCGCCAGTCGTCCGCCACCAGCGGCAGCAGCAGGCCGAACGGCTGGGTGAGCAGCATCGACAGCCAGATCACCCGTGTCTGGCCCAGGCGCCGGTTCCACCGGTTCGCCGTGACGGCGCCGAGCACGCCGCCCACGCCGCCGGCGCTGAGCAGCACGCCGACCAGGGCCTCGGACAGGCCGATGTCGCGGATCAGGAACAGGATCAGCACGGCCATCTCCAGGCCCGAGAAGAAGTTCGACGTGCCGGTGCAGCCCACGATGGCCCGCAGCGACCGGTTGCCGATCACGAACCGCAGGCCCTCGGCGATGTCGGTGCGCAGCGTGCGGCCCTCGTGCGGCCGGGGCGGGGGTTCGACGCCCCTGATCCGCCACAGGAACAGCGCCGAGCCCAGGTAGCCGACGCCGGTGGCGAGGACGCCGTTCGCGGCGCCGATCGCCTGGGCCACACCACCGGCTAGAGCGGGCCCCGAGACGTCGGCGACCGACTGGCTCGCCTGGAGCTTCGAGTTGCCCTCGACCAGGTGCTCCCGACCGATGAGCGACGGCAGGTACGACTGGTAGGCGATGTCGAAGAACACCGTGCACACGCCGACCAGCAGCGCGACCACGACGAGCTGCGCCAGCGTCAGCACGCCCCACCACCAGGCGACTGGCACGGACAGCATCAGCGCGGCT
>DATMCA010000463.1:0-4033 GCA_035559015.1 Umezawaea sp.
CCAGCCGCTCCCGGCGCTCGCCGGCCGGCGGCAGCTCGAATGGCACCCCGGCCGCCACAATCGTCTTCTTCGCCCGGGTGATGCGGGCCTGCACCGTCGGCACGGGGACGAGGAACGCGCGGGCGATCTCCTCGCTGGACAGGCCGCCGACCACGCGCAGGGTCAGCGCCACCCGCGCCTCGGGGGAGAGGACCGGGTGGCAGCTGATGAACATCAGCGCCAGGACGTCGTCGTCGATCCTGTCGGGATCGACGTCCTCGACGACCGCCTCGTCCGAGTCGGCCGCCAGCCGCGCGTACCGGTCCTCCAGGGCGGCCCGGCGGCGGATCGCGTCGATCGCCCGCCGCCGGGCCGTGGCCATCAGCCAGCCCGCCGGATTGGTCGGGGAGTCGAGCGGCCACGACACCAGCGCCTCGGCCACCGCCTCCTGCGCCGCGTCCTCGGCCAGCCCGAAATCACCGGTGAACCGGGTCAGCGCGGCCACGATGCGCGCCGACTCGATCCGCCAGACGGCCTCGACGTCAGCCGTGCCCATCAGATCCGCCCCTGGCCCGTTGTCCGACGATCACTCGCCGACCTGCGGGACCTCGTCCTCGCCCGGCACCCGCCGAACCTCGATCTTGGACCCGCGGGTCGCCGGAAGCCGCTTGGCCCACTCGACCGCTTCCTCCCTGGAGGCGACGTCGAGCAGGAAGAAGCCCCCGAACAGCTCCTTGGTCTCCCCGTACGGCCCGTCGGTGACCACCGGGGTCTCGCCGCTGAAGTCGACCACGACGCCCTTGGCCGGGTCGTCCAGCCCCTCGGCCGCGAGGAGGACGCCCGCCTTGATCATCTCCTCGATGAACAGGCGGGTCGCGGCGATCGACTCCTCGATCGAGGCCATCATGGCCGCGTTGGACTCGTCGGTGCCCCGCATGATCAGCATGTACTTCGACACGGTGTTCTCCTCATCCGGCGGGGCCGCCCTTCGACCCCCACACCACTACGTCGAACGGGCGGCGCGCGGATCAACACGGTCCTGAAGAAACTTTCGCCGTGACCCGGTTGGACACCCTTGTCTACTGGTTCCGGCGGGCCATCGCTCGGTAGAGCCGATCGTCGTCCAGCGGCGGTACGGGCAGATCACGCCGGTCGCCCGCGCGGAACCCGTCGAGCGCCACGTGCAGGTGCCGCCGCCAGACCTGCGGTGCGACGTCGCCGGTGGCCGCGGCGACGCTGCTGCTGGCCCAGAGCAGCATGACGAGGTCGGCGGCGGTGACGTCGGCGCGCACGGCGCCCGCCTCCTGGGCCTGGGAGAGTGCGCGTTCGGCGAGCCGGCACAGGCGGTTGTGGAGCGCCTCAGTGCGCTCGTCGTCCGGGAACCGCCGCGCGACGAAGTCGCCGAAGCCGCGGTCGCTCGCCTGGGCCGAGCACAGCACGTCGAGGAACGCGCGCAACCCGTTCCACGGATCGGCCGAGTCCAGTGTGGTCTCGGTGTCGTCGAGGAACCGGTGCAGCGTCGCCCCGTAGACGGCCACCAGCAGGTCGACGCGGTGGGGGAAGTGCCGGTAGAGGGTGCCGATCGCGAGGTCGGCGCTCCGCGCGATCCGTTCGAGCGACGCCGCCACGCCGTGCTCGGCGAAGGCGGTTCGAGCACGGCCGATGAGCAGTTCGCGGTTGAGCCGCGCGTCCCGGTGGGACGACGGCAGGGGGCCGACGGCCGACATGGCGCGATCGTACCCAGCGGGGGAGAGCCTCGGGTTGCGCCGAGAGGTGCCTCGTGGTTGGTACCTCCAGCCCTGGTTCTAGCGCCGCTAGACTTTCGAGCACTTCATGTTCTAGCATTGGCTCAGTATCTAGCGACGCTAGATCCCAGTGGATGCCTAGGGAGTGGACATGCAGAACGCACTGGCCGTAGTCACGGTCGTGGTCGTCGGCCTGCTGGTGGGCGTGGAGTTCGCGGTGGCGGTCTTCGTCAACCCGATCTTCGACCGGCTGCCGAACGACGGCGGCCTCGCGGCCCGCGGTGACGGGGCACGGGTCCTCGGCCGGGTGATGCCGTTCTGGTACATCGGCTCGGTCCTGCTCGCGGTGGTGTGGGCGGTCCTGAACTGGGGGGATCCGGCGGCCGGGCTCGTCGTCACGGCCACCGGCCTGCTCCTGGTGAGCGTGCTGATGTCGGTCGCGCTGCTCGTCCCGATCAACTCCAGGGTCGCCCGGTGGACCCGCGACAGCCTCCCGGAGGACTGGAGGCAGCAGATGGGCCGCTGGGACCGGCTCCACCACGTGCGCGTGGGCGTCATCCTCACGGCGTTCGTCCTGCTGGTCGTCGCCACGGTCTGACGGTCGTTCCCGATTCGCCAAGGAACGCTCGTGGCCGCCTATCCGATCGGTCATCACGCACCGTGATCGTGGAGTGACGGGGGTCGGGGATGGTCGAGCGGGGGACGTGGACGGTGCGCGCGTGACGGGCCGCCGGGGCGGCGACTACGAGAGTGCCCAGGAATCCCTGGACACCTACGAACGCACCGGAGATCCCCGCGCGCTCGCGGCGGCGGTGCACGGATTCCGGGCCCTGTGGTTCTCCAGGATGGACGAATCCGTCGCGAACGGACTCGGCACCGCGTTGTGGTCGCGGTACGAGCACGGTGGCCGTCGAGAGGACCTCGAAGAGGCCATCGGCCTGTTCCGCGAGGCGGTCGGGAACTGTCCCCCCGAGGGACACCGAGCGCCTGCCGTCCTACCGGTCCAACCTCGCCCTCGTGCTGCTCGGCAGGCACTCCGCCACCGGACGGCTGGAGGACCTGGAAGCGGCGACCGACCTGGCCGAACAAGCGTTGCGGCAGACACCGAAGTCCCATCCCAACCGGCCCGAACGCGCCGCGGCGCCGGCGGAGTGCCGCCGGTTGACGTTGGTCGCGCAGGTCGAACACCGGGCCACGCCGCACCGGTTCAGCACCGTGGCGGTGACACGGGGCTCGGTGCCGTTCCGCCTCGGAGCGCGGGGTCCTCGACGTCCTGCTCGGCGCGTTGACCGGGTCGGCCCTGCTGCCGTTCCTCCAGGCGATATGGGTCGTGCACAGGTGCGACCCGCCGAGCGACCTGGCCTAGCCGCGTTCAGGCCTCCGTCCTGGCGCGCCACCAGTGGCGTGACGCCAGCGCGGCCAGTGCCGCACCGGTGGCGTTGAGCAGGACGTCGTCCACGGACGACACCCGGTCCAGTTGGAAGGCGTACTGCGCGGTCTCGACCAGGATCGAGCAGACGGCACCGAGCGCCAGGACGCGCGGCACCGACGCCAGCGCCGCGAACCGCACCGGTGCGAAGAACCCCAGCGCCGCGAAGATCAGCAGGTTGGCGACGATCCCGAGCAGCCCCATCGTGGCCAGGTCCCGAAACGGCACCAGGCTCAACCGGCCGGGCACCACCCCCGCCCCCTCACCCGGCATCATCGTCATCCACAACAGCGGCACCGTCCCGTGCACCATGCCCACCTCGGCCAACGACATCCGCCACGCCGCCGCACCACGCCGCCGCCGTGCCAACACCCACGCCAGCAGCACGGACAACGGCACCGTCACCAGCATCATGAACAACACACCGTTCTCCGTGCGGAGACACCGCTCCCACTGCCCGGCCAGGCACGTCGGAGCGGACATCAGCAGCGGCCGCCGCAGCACGACCGCCACACCCACCAAACCGAGAACCAGGGCGACGAGCACGATCCTGCGCGTACGGCTGGGCGGTGCTGACAGGGATGCGCTCTGCGTCATGCCTCCATTAGGGACGGAGAGCTGTTGCGGTGGCGTATGCGATTTTCGATACGCCCGCGATACGCGCTCGTGGTGGGCGATCTTGGTGGTCCTTGCCTAACATCCAGTCATCCGATGCCGAGCAGGGAGTAGCCCGTGGTGTTCCGCCGTGGACTGGAGGCGCGTGAGGTCGAGATCGCCGATGAGGTGTTCGGTGGTGCGCTGGACATCAGTGCGCTCCGGCTCGCCGAAGGTGGGCTGCTGGGCAGTTTCGGGGTCGCGCGCACGTTGCCGAGGCTGGTCA
>DATMCA010000464.1:0-4383 GCA_035559015.1 Umezawaea sp.
GACGCCGCCCGCTCCGCCGCACCCGATCTCCAGCCCGAGGTGCGCTTGGACCAGGGTGACCCGGTGACCGTGCTGATCGCGGCGTCGACTTCGGCCTTCGAGGTCGTGGTCGGGTCGCGCGGCTACGGCGGGTTCACCGGCGTGATGGCCGGTTCCACGGCGACGGCGCTGAGCGCACACGCCCACAGCCCGGTCGTGGTCGTCCGCGGCTCCGCAGCGCGGCCCGGTCCGATCGTCGTCGGCGTCGACGGATCGGCCACCAGCGAGCAGGCGTTGGCACGCGCGTTCGACCAGGCCGACGTCGAAGGAGCACGGCTGGTCGCGGTGCACGTCTGGCACCCGCTGCCCGCGTGGATCATCGGAATCGCCCTCGACGAACGCGACCGGGTGGAGATGGAGTCCGAGCACCACCGGCTGCTGTCCGAACGGCTCGCCGGGTGGCAGGAGAAGCACCCCGACGTACCCGTGGAACGGGTCGTGGCGCAAGGACACGTCGCGCAGCGCCTCGTCGACTACTCCGACACCGCCCGCCTGGTCGTGGTCGGGTCCCGCGGACGTGACGGCTTCGCCGGGCTGCTGCTCGGATCCACCAGCCAAGCGCTGCTGCACCACTCGCCCTGCCCCGTGCTGGTGGTCCGGGACGAGCAGCGGCACTGACGGACGTCAGAAGACCGAGAACCGCGACGAGAGAGGTGTGCGATGGCGCGAGTGCTGGTCGTGTACGAATCGATGTTCGGCAACACGCAGGAGGTCGCCAAGGCCGTTGCCGGGGGACTCGCGGAGGTGGGGACCGTCGACGTGGTGGAGGTCGGCTCGGCGCCGACCCCGCTGCCCGAGGACGTGGACCTGCTCGTGGTCGGCGCCCCCACCCACGCGTTCGGGCTGAGCAGGCCGAGCACCCGCCACTCGGCCGCCGACCAGTCTGCCGGAGAACTCGTCTCCGCCGGGATCGGTGTGCGCGAGTGGCTGGGCGAACTTCGGCACACCGGCTCGCGGACGGTGGTCGCCGCGTTCGACACGCGGGTGAAGATGGCCATGGTGCCGGGTTCCGCGGCCCGCCGCGCACTCAGCCGGTTGCGCGGACTCGGCTTCACGATGCTCGTGCGGGCGGAGAGCTTCTACGTCACGGGCACACCGGGGCCGTTGAAGGACGGCGAGACCGATCGCGCCAAGGCGTGGGGCGCCAAGCTCGCGGCGGCGCTCTCGACGCGCCAGCACGCCAACTGACACGGCCGGTGACGAGGAGATGAGAGCCGTGCCGTCGACGGCTGCCGGATGACCCCGTTCGACCGCGAGCGGGGCCGCGCGAGCCGGAAGTTCGCGGGCGAGGCCCTGCTGTTCACCGTGACGGGCGCCCTCCTCGCGGCGGGCCTCGTGCTGGGCGCCTTCGGAGTTCCCGGGGCCGAGCTGTCGTGGACCGCGGCGACCCTCGTCGCCGTGGCTCCGGCGGTCGTGTGGGTCGTGGAGGACCTGCGTGCGGGCCGGTTCGGCGCCGACGTGCTGGCGGTGCTGGCACTGGTGGGCACCGTCGTGGTGGGTGAACCCCTCGCCGGCGCCGTCGTCGCGGTCATGCTCGGCGGCGGACGTGCGCTCGACGCGTTCGCGCGACGCCGAGCGGGCCGGGACCTGAGCGCACTGCTGGACCGGGCACCGAGAACCGCGCGGGTGCGGACGGACACCGGCCTGCGGGTGGTGCCCGTCGAGGAGGTGCGGCCGGGTGAGCTCCTGGTGCTCGGTCAAGGTGAAGTGGCGCCCGTGGACGCGATCCTGCTCGACCGCGCCACGCTCGACGAGTCGGCGTTGACCGGGGAGGCCGCACCGGTCGAACGTCCGGCGGGAGATCGCCTGCGCAGCGGCGTCGTCAACGCCGGGGCATCGGTCGACCTGCGCGCGGTCGCGACCGAACGGGACAGCACGTACGCCGGAGTCGTCGACCTGGCACGGGAAGCCGCCGCGACCAGCGCTCCGGCGGTGCGCCTCGCCGATCGGATCGCGGCCGTCTTCCTGCCGGTGGCGCTCGCCGTGGCGGGCCTGGCGGCGTTCCTCGCCGGCGACCTCGCCGTCGCCGTCGCCGTTCTGGTGACCGCGACTCCGTGCCCGCTGCTGCTCGCCGTGCCGGTCGCCGTCACCGCGGGCATGTCCAGGGCGTCACGGGTCGGTGTCGTGGTGCGCGACGGGCGAGCTCTGGAGGTGCTCGGCACGGTCCGGACCGCGGTGCTGGACAAGACCGGGACGGTCACGACAGGCCGCTCGACCGTGTCCGAGGTGCTGACCGCACCGGGGTGGTCACGCGAGGACGTGCTGGCCCTCGCCGCCGCGGTGGAGCAGGTGTCCTCCCACGTGTTCGCCCCATGCGTGGTCGCTGCCGCTGACGCGGCCGGACGTCGACCCGGCCCCGCACTCGACGTGGTCGAACGGTCCGGAGCGGGGACCGCCGGCGTGGTGGACGGAAGTGCGATCACCGTTGGCGCACTCGACACCGTGCAACGACACCCGGCGGGCTGGGTTCGGGACGCGGAGGCCCGAGCTCGCTCGGACGGGGCGAGCACGGTGTGGGTTTCCCGCGACGGCGAGCCCGTCGGTGTGCTGCTCGTGCGCGACACGATCCGAACCGACGCCGCGAGCACCCTGGGCAGGCTGCGCGCGGCGGGGCTGACCAGGCTGGTGCTGCTCACCGGCGACCGGGCGGCCGTCGCGCGGCGAGTGGCGGGCGGACTCGGCTTCGACGAGGTGGTCGCCGACTGCGATCCCGCGGCCAAGGTGGCGAAGGTGAGGAGTGAGAAGGAATCGCAGACCACCGCGATGGTCGGCGACGGGTTCAACGACGCTCCCGCACTGGCCACCGCGGACGTCGGCGTCGCCTTGGGCGGCAGGGGATCCGCGGCGGCTGTCCGCGCCGCCGACGTGGTGCTCCTCGACGACCGCGTCGACGGACTCGCCGACGCGGTGGAGACAGCCGGTCGCACGCACCGGATCGCCCGGCAGAGCGCGCTTGTTGGGATGGGCCTGTCGCTGGTGGCCATGGGGCTCGCGGCGGTCGGCCTGCTCGCACCGGCTCCGGGCGCGGTGGTGCAGGAGGCCATCGACGTCGCGGTGATCCTCAACGCGCTGCGCGTGCTCCTGCCGAATCGGGCGGGGCCATCCGTTCCGGTCGCGGCACGAGCGGTGGGAACCGACGCCCACGTCGAACCCCTGTCCCGTTGACGTGCCGGTGGAACGGGACCTTCGCCCCCGTTGCGCCGACTTTGGCCACTGCGCTCCGACTCCGGTGTCGTCGAAGCTGGAAGGGGAAGTTCCCACAGTTGGAGGTCGTGATGCGAGAACCGAGTGTGGACCAGGTGATGACGCGCGACGTGGTCACCGTTCGGATGGCCACGCCGTTCAAGGAACTGGTGGAGCTGCTGGACGCCAAGGGCTTCGGCGCGCTCCCCGTGGTGGACGGGGAGAACCGGCCGATCGGTGTCGTGTCGGGCGCGGACCTCCTCGCCAAGGAGGAGTTCCTCGGCGGCACCGCGCCGTCTCCCGCGCTGCTCGCCGGGAAGGCCCGCAGGGACAGGTGGCGCAAGGCGCACGGCGTCCTCGCGAGCGAGGTGATGACCTCTCCGGTCGTCACCGTCGCCCCGGAAGCGTCGGTGAGCGCCGCGGCGCGGCAACTGGCGAGGTCCGGTGTCCGGAGGCTGTTCGTGGTCGATCCGACCGGTGCTCTCGTGGGCGTCGTCGCGCGGCGGGACCTCCTGGGACTGTTCCTCCGCGACGACGAGGAACTTCGCGCCGACGTGCTCCGGCACGTCCTCCACGGCGTGCTGCTGGCCGATCCGGCCACCTTCGAGGTCGCGGTCGAGGGCGGTGTGGTGTCCGTGCGAGGACGACTGGAGCGTCGCAGCGAGACCGAGTTGGCCGTCCGCCTGATCCGGGCGATGCCGGGCGTGGTCGACGTGGTGCCCGGCCTGACCTACGGCTGGGACGACAGCGACCTGACGGTCGTCAAGAGCCTTCAGCCCAGGTTCTGAACCACTGCGGCGACACTTGGCCGAACGGAGGGAAGAACATGCGAGCGAAGACCGGTGACTGGTTGGTCATCGAGCGGTCCGGTATCGACGAGTCCGCGCGCAGGGGACTGGTCGTGGGTGTCCGCCGGTCGGACGGCGGACCGCCCTACGTGATCCACTGGCTCGACACCGGCCACGAGGCGCTCGTCTACCCCGGCCCCGACGCGCACGTGGTGACCGCGGAGGAGTTGGCCGAGTTGGACACTCGTGCGGCTGAGCGGGCGAGCGCGGTGCAGGGGATCATCGGCACGGGTGGACGGCGACGGTGAAGCGGACCGTCTCCTCTGACGCGGTCGGGCACCAGGGCACAGGTCCTTGATCATCAGGGACCTTC
>DATMCA010000465.1:0-5995 GCA_035559015.1 Umezawaea sp.
TGCGGGCGCGTTTGGCGTCGCGGGAGGTTTCGGTCACGGCTTCACTCTACCGCTGTTGAGCGATTCGTGTACCGTTTCGCTCAACAGCGGTTGAGTGGACTGCTCGTAGTGGACCGGAGGCCTGGCGTGGCACTGATCGCGATCGAAGAACACTGGAACCTGCCCGAGCTCACGTCAGCGGTGAAGGCCCTCCCCGAGGACCACGGTGACGCGAGCGTCGTGTTCAACGAGATGGGCGACAACCTGGAGCGCCTCGACGACATCGGCGACGCCAGGATCGCGTGGATGGACGCCCAGGGGGTCGACCTCCAGATCCTCTCGCTGGCGCCACCCGGTACGCAGCCGCTGGACCCGGTGGACGCGCGAACGCTCAGCAGGCGGGCCAACGACATCGCCGCCGAAGCCGTCGGCCGGCACCCCGCACGGCTGCGGGCCTTCGCCACCCTGCCGATGGCGGACCCCGAGGCGGCCGCCGTGGAGCTCGAACGCGCTGCCGGCCTCGGGTTCGTCGGAGCGATGGTCTACGGGCGGACGGCCGGGACACCGCTGGACGATCCGCGCTACGACGACCTGTTCGCCACCGCCGCAGCCTTGCGACAGCCGATCTTCATCCACCCGCAGATCCCCTCGCGGACGGTCCGCGAAGCCGTCTACAGCGGCTTCGACCCCACGACCGACCTGGCCCTGGCGACGTTCGGCTGGGGTTGGCACCTGGAGGCGGCGGTCGCCGCGTTGCGCCTGATCGTCCGCGGCACCTTCGACCGCCACCCCGACCTGCAACTCGTGCTCGGCCACTGGGGCGAACTGCTGTTGTTCTGGACCGACCGCGCCGACAGCCTCTCCGGCATCGCGGGCCTGGACCGGACGGTGTCGGACTACGTCCGCTCCAACGTCCACATCACCAGTTCCGGGATGCTCAACCCCGCGTTGCTGCGCCATGCCTTGGAGGTGACGACGCCCGACCGGCTGCTGTTCTCGACCGACTATCCCTTCCAGAAGCCGGCCAAGGCCGAAATCGAGAAGTTCCTCGCCGAGTTCCCCACCGACGAAGACCGCGACAAGTTCACCGCGGGCAACGCCTCCTCCCTTTTCGGCATCGACGTCGCACCATGAAGGAACAGCAATGACAGCGAAACGGCTCACCCACGTGCACGGTCGTTCTCGGGGGCGGCGGTACCGTCGGCGTCGCCTGGCAGGCGGGTCTGCTCGCCGGGCTGCGTGAGGCCGGCGTCGACTTGGCGGCAGCCTCGTCGGTCGTCGGAACATCCGCGGGATCCCTGGTCGGAGCGCTGCTGTGCGGCGGCAGCGACGTCACCGATGCGCTCGCCGTCCTGACGGCAGTGGGGGAGAAGCTCGACTTCGCCGTCCTGTAGGCAGGCTCTGACAGCTTCCTGAACGCGTCACGCCAAGCCGCCCTCGCCGCCGACCCGCGGCAAGCGCTGCGCGCGATCGGCTCCGCGGCGAGGGAAGCGCCGACCACGCTCACCGAAGACGACTACCTCGGCCTGCTCGACGTATTCGACGGCGTCGCCTGGCCCGCTGGGTTCCGGTGCACGGCGATCGACACCGGCACCGGCGACCTCGTCGTGTGGGGCGAAGAATCCGGTGTGCCGCTGCTGCACGCCGTCGCGGCCAGCTGCGTCGTACCGATGCTGTTCCCCGCCGTCACCATCAACGGAAACCGGTACATGGACGGCGGTATCGTGAGCCATCTGAACGCCACGGCGGCACCACCGAGCGACGTTCTCGTGATCGTGTCCTGTCTTCCCCTCGGAGCCGAGAGCGGGGGAGTCGGCAGCGATCGATCCGCCTCGACGATCAGGGCGGACGCCGAAGTGGCCCAGTTGCGCGACAGCACTCGACTGGTGGCCGTGGAGCCTGACTTCAGCGACCTCGAAGCGCCGGTGAGGATGCTGGACCCGGAGACCGCCGGCCGGGCGCTGCACATCGGCAGGCGCCAAGCCGGACGTGAAGCGGCGGCGATCCGGGCCGCCTGGGACTTCTCGAAGGCGGTGTGAACCCAAGCCCGGCGGTGGCTGTCGCCGACAGTACAGAGCGCTCGTCCTTCGTCACGCCTTCCATGGACTCTCCTGTTTTGAGGTGCGAAAGGGCGTATGTCGAACACGAACAGCCACAGTGGCTATTCGTGGCATGGAAAATTTGTTCTTTGACTTCCGCCCATGACGAGCCGACGAAGTCAGCGGCGGACTTCTCTTGTGAAAGACCGTCAGGAGTGTCGAAGTAGCGCGTGGCAAACCGCGCGAGGACAGGCGATCTCGGCGATCGGTAACACCTCTACGGTTGGCAGTTGCCGCATCGTGGACTCGCAATCAACGTCGTCGCCACCGACCGGGAGTCCTGACGGACAGTAGAAGTGGAGCACTCCCAGGAGAAGTGCCGTGACAGATCGCATCCCGGCGGCGAGAAGTGATCGTTCGATTGCTGAAATTCCAACATGACGAAACCGACGCGGTGCCGTCGAGCGGTGTCGGTGTCGTCGAGCAGCAGGTCGGCGAAGTCATCGAGGTCCCAGGTGAGCTGGGTGCCGTGGCGGCCCATGTGGAGCCCGACGGCCTGGTCGGGAGTCGGCGCCGATGCCGCCACGCCCAGCGGCCGGCCCGGTGTTGGCTGCTCGACCTAGGTCGGCGAGCAGGTGGACCCCGGTGAACATCTCACCCGATTTGGTGACGTTCAGTGAGCGAGATCGGCCAACTTCAGTACGTTAAGTACATGGTCAGTGGCGTCACCAGAAGGTCGATCTTGCCGAGCGGGCCCGAAGGCAATCAGTTTTGTAGGCAGATCTCCACCCTTGCCGGCCTTCTGGACATCGAACCCGTGACCACCGGCCATCGCCGCCACCCCTGAATTCCTCGACAAGGAGCTTCCATGCCGTACTCGCCACTGCTGGTCAAGCCGATGAAAGACGAATTGATCGAGGTCGGATTCACCGAACTTTTGACCACCGATGACGTCGACCGCGCCATGGACCGAGCGAAGAACGGCATAACGCTGGTGGTCATCAACTCGGCGGAGGGCACCCCGGCGATGACCGCCCGACTGGGAGTCCGCATTGCCTTGGACGAGGCATCGACGAAGCCCGACAAACTGATCACCGTGTTCGCCGGCCAGGACATGGACGCCACGGCGAGGATGCGTGCCGAGTTCCCCGATATCCCACCTTCCGAACCGTCGATCGCTCTGTTCCAGGACGGCGAACTCGTCCACTTCGTTCCGTGCCACCGCATCCAAGGCCGAGACGCTCGGCAAGTGGCGGAGGACCTCAAGTCGATCTTCAAGGAGTACTGCCGGTAGGACCTCGTCGGGGAGTTGTCGACCTGCGATTCAGGATCCTTGCGGAGGAATTGGACGCGCACCGTGCCTGCTCGCGGGCAAGCTGCTGCTAGTCCATTTGGGCTAATCTGGACAAGGTGGGTCAAGCTGGGTGCGGCGGGTGCCGATGAGAGCCTCCGGCGGATGCTGGTGATCGGACCCGGTGTCGTCGGGTGTAACTGCTGTGAGTGCCTTCCGGAGAGGGGGTCGAGGGATGTCCGGTGGGCGGCCGGCCGTGGTGTCGTCGTTTGAAGCCTGGGTCGGTGTGACGGTCGTCCGCGTCGTGGGGGATCTGGGTGGGTTCAGCGGCGTGATGAGGGAACGTTGCCTGTCCTTGCTCGACGTCGCCGCGACCGCCGTGGTGCTGGACCTGTCCGGGGTTTCGTTCTTCGACTCATCGGGCCTCACGGACCTCTTGGTCGTCCACCACAGCAGGGGGCCGCTGGGATCTCGGGTGCGCCTGGTTGTCGGCGGGTTCGTGCGCAGGCGGTTGGAGATCACCGGTACCGCCACGTTGCTGCCGTTGCACGAGAGCCTTGCCGACGCCTTGGCCGCGATGTCCGCCGGATCGGCGAACTGAGCTCAGGCCTCGATCCGACCCGAGGATGGTCGTGCGTCACCGGGTTCGAGGTGCGAAATTCCACAGTGTCCTGGGTTCGCCGAGTGCGATCGGCTCTGTGAACGGCGTGTCGGTAGTGCGTCTCATGACCGTGCGGGCAGTCCGAATGCCGTGGCCGTCGCGGCGAGCAGCAGTTGAACGACAAGGACGGCTGCGCTGGTGTGGACGGCTTGGGCGAAGTCCGCTCCCGCGTGCAGTCGCGCGGCGACTACGACGCCGATGACCGCCGCCCCTAGTGCGCCGCCGAGTTGGCGGACGGCGTTGTTGGCCGCGCCCGCCATGCCTGCAAGTTCCTGCGGCGCGGATTGCACCGCTACGACCGCGCTGGTCGCGATGACCAGCCCGCAGCCCGCCCCGGTGATGACCAGGCCCGCGGCGAACCCGCCGAACCCGGTGCTGTCGGTCGTGATGAGCAAACTGGACACACCTGCCGCGGCGACGAGCAATCCAGTGGTGAGCACTGCCCGTGGCCCGGCAACGGCCTGGAAACGGGCAACGGTCAGGCTCGCAAGAGCGTTTCCGCCGAACAGGCAACCCAGGCGAACCGCGATTCCCAGCGATGACACGTGCTGGTGGGCGAAGAAGAGGCTGAGCGCGAACACGATGCCGACGATGGTGAACAAGACGACCATCGCGGCCAGCGAGGCGATGGTGAAGCTGCGAGAAGCGAACAGCGCCGGACGCAGCAGCGGTGTTGCGGAACGGTGCTCGACGATGGCGAACGCGGTCAAGCAGCCGACGCCGAAGACGAGGCCGACCAGTGCCTGCGGAGAAGTCCAGCCGGCCGAGCCGCCGCTGATCACGCCGTAGACCAAGGCCGCGACGCCTGCGGAACCGGTGATCTGGCCTGGCCAGTCCAGTGAACGTCCTTGCGGGGCTGAGGATTCCAGTGCTCGCAAGACTCCCAGCGCCATCACCGCGATGGTGAGCACCGCGATCGGCGGGTACAACCACCGCCAACTCGCGTATTCGGTGATGATCCCGGACAGGAACGGGCCTGTGCCCAACCCGAGGACGTTCGCCGCGGCCCACGCCGCGATGGCACGGGCTCGCGACCTCGCGTCCGGCGCGGTTGCCGCGATCAGGGCGAGCGTCGAGGACATCACCAGCCCGGCGCCGACGCCCGTGATGGCCTGGCTCGCCACCAGTGCGGAGATCGCCGAACCACGGGGAAGCCCGCCCGCGAGGAAGCCGATCGCTGTGCCCGCCACGGTGAACGCGAGCCCGATCAAGGTGACGCGTCGCCGTCCGTAGAGGTCGCCGAGCACGCCACCGGACAGGATCACACCCACTAGCGCCACGGTGAACGCGGACGCGACCCACTGCAGGTTCGCGGTGCTCGCCGCCATGGTCGTGCCGATCGCCCCGAGCACGCCGTTCACCGCGGAAAACGGCAGGTACGACACCAGCATCGCGGCACACGCGAACGATGCGGTCACCGCCGGTCGACGAGAGGCGACACGCTGGTCGACCGCTTTCTCCAAGGTCCTCATGCGGACAGGCTATCTAAGTATGTTTATCTAAACAAGCTTAGGTGGCCTGGTGGCGGGAGTCCACCGGCCGCACGTGGCGAGGGCATCGGGGCTTCCACGGAAGTGTGGAGCTGTAACGGATCCCGAGGCCGCGTCGAACTACGGCGGTACCTCCAACAGCGGAAGGGCGTGGAGATGGAATCGGAGTTATCCGCTGCCGAGGTGCCGGCGGCGACCGACCCGGACGTCGAGCGCGACCTGGTCGTGGAGGGGCACAGCAGGCTGCGGCGACTGCTCGCCGCGCACCCGGAACTGGTCGAGCAGGTGCGCCGCATCGCCGAGGAGCACGCGCCGGACTCGCCGCCGCACGCTGCGGTCACGATGACGGCGACCGCGTCCGACTCGGCAAGGATCTACCAGGCCGGTCGGGACCAGACCATCCACGGCGGGGACCGGTGAGCGAACCCCGCCCGGAGCACGAGGTCCACCTCCACACGGTCGTCTCCGACGACGGCACGGCCTACGTCGCGGGCCGTGACCAGCACTTCCACTACGGCCGCGGCTCGTCGCGGAC
>DATMCA010000466.1:0-4773 GCA_035559015.1 Umezawaea sp.
CCGCCGGATCGCCTTCCTCGGCGACGCCCCGGACATCTTCACCGCCAACGAGCGCCTGCGCGGCTACCGCGAGGGCTGCGTGCGCTCGGGGGTCGGCTACCAGGAGGACCTGGTGGTCATGGGCCCGCACGACGAGCGGAGCATCGCCGCGGCGCTGCACCGCCTCGGTGGCTTCCGCGAGCCGCCGACGGCGTTGGTGACCGGCAACAACCGGATCACCGTGTACGTGCTGCGCGCGCTCGCGGGCACCGTCGACCGGCCCGCGCTGGTCGGCTTCGACGACTTCGAGCTGGCCGACCTGCTCTCCCCACCGGTGACCGTGATCGCGCACGACGCGAGCGCGCTCGGCAAAGCCGCCGGTGACCTCCTCTTCGCCCGTCTCGACGGCGACAGCTCGCCACCGCGCCGCGTCGTGCTGCCGGTGCGCTTGGTAGCACGTGGATCAGGGGAGGTTCGTGCGTGAGTTCCGGTGACAGGCCCGTCGTACTACCGGCCAACCAGCCCAAGCAGTTCTACCGGGGTGGCGCGTCGATCGCGGCGTTGAGGGGCGACGAGTCGGCCGACTTCGGTCCGGAGGACTGGGTCGCGTCGACCACGACGCTCTACGGCCGCGACGACGCGGGGCTCTCCACGCTGCCGGACGGCACGCTGCTGCGCGACGCCGTGGCCGCCGACCCGACCGCGTGGCTGGGGGAGCGGCACGTGGCGGAGTTCGGCGCGGACACCGCGCTCCTGGTGAAGCTCCTGGACGCCGGGCAGCGGCTGCCGGTGCACTGCCACCCGTCGAACGAGTTCGCCGCGGCGCACCTGAACTGCCGCCACGGCAAGACGGAGTCGTGGATCGTCGTGGGCACGAGCGGCGACGAGCCGACCGTCTACATCGGATTCCGCGAGGACGTCACGCCCGAGGTGCTCGAAGGCTGGGTGGCGGCCCAGGACAACGACGACATGCTCGCGGCGCTCAACCCGGTCCGGGTGACGGCGGGCGACACCGTCTTCGTCCCCGCGGGCCTGCCGCACGCCATCGGCGAGGGCGTCTTCATCGTGGAGCTCCAGCAACCGACGGACTTCTCCGTCACGTTGGAGTGGAAGGGTTTCCTGGCCAACGCGGACATCGGCCACCTGGGGCTCGGCTACGACGCCGCCCTGGAGTGCGTGGACCACAACGGCTGGGCCGCGACCCTCGACACCCTCATCCGGCACACGGCGGACGACACCGCCGAGGTGGTGCCCCTGTTCTCGGAGCAGGCCGACCCGTTCTTCCAGGCCGACCGGCTCCAGGTGAGCGGCTCTCTGACCCTCGAAGCGTCGTTCGCGGTGCTCGTGGTGCTGGCCGGTGAAGGCAAGCTCGGCGACGTGCCGCTGCGCAAGGGCAGCACGGTCGTCGTTCCGCACGGCGCTGGTGAGGAGGTGCTCAACGGTGAGCTCGTCGCGATCCGATGCAGGCCGCCGAGGTTGGTCGGCTGAGCGGGTGGTCCATGGCTGACCCGCTGCTCGAGGCCAAGGACCTCGTCAAGCACTACGGCAGCGTGGAAGCGCTGAGGGGGGCCTCGTTCACGGCGTTCGAGGGTGAGGTCGTCTCGCTCATCGGCGATAACGGCGCGGGCAAGTCGACCCTGGTCAAGTGCCTGTCAGGGGTGGAGCGAGCCGATTCCGGCACGTTCACGTTCGGCGGGCGGGAGGTCGATGTCGACTCGCCCATCGCCGCCAGGGCGCTAGGGATCGAGACGGTCTTCCAGGACCTGGCGGTGGCACCGGACCTCGATCCGGCGGCCAACCTCTACCTGGGCCGGGAACTCCGCAAACCCGGCCTGCTGGGGCTGTTGGGGGTGCTCGACAAGAAGGAGATGCGCAAGCGCGCCATCGCGTCGTTCGAGGACCTGGGCGTGACGTTGCAGAGCATCGACGTCCCGATCGGCTCGCTGTCCGGCGGCCAGCGGCAGAGCGTCGCCGTGGCCAGGTCGGTGGTGTGGGCCAGCAAGCTCGTCTTCATGGACGAGCCGACGGCGGCGCTCGGCGTGGTGCAGCGGGAACGCGTCCTCGACGTCATCCGCCGGGTCCGCGACCAGGGCATGGCCGTGGTGCTCATCAGCCACAACATGCCCGAGGTGCTGGCGGTCTCCGACCGCGTCGAGGTGCTCAGGCTGGGCAGGCGGGTCGCCAAGTTCCGGGCGGCCGACACCACGGTCGAGGAACTCGTCGGCGCCATGACCGGCGCGCTGTCCCAGGAGGACGCCGGATGACCACTCCTCGGCGCAAGCCGCTGCTCAAACGCCTGGCGGGCACCAACACCCTCTGGATCGCGCTCGTCCTGCTGCTCCTGATCGCCGTCTTCGGCGCGTTGCGCCCGGACGCCGTGCTGACCGTCTTCACCCTCCAGACCACGCTCGTGGAAACGGCCGTGCTGCTGGTGCTGGCCGTGGGCATGACGTTCGTGATCATCACCTCGGGCATCGACCTGTCCGTGGGGTCGGTGCTGGTCTTCTCCGGCGTCACCTCGGCCATGACGATGAACGCCCTGAGCGGTGGCGACGCCACCAACGCCGGCTGGGGCGTGGTGGTCGTCGGCCTGCTGGTGGCCCTCGTCAGCGGCGCCGCCTGGGGGATCCTCAACGGCGTCCTCATCGCGAAGGCCAAGATCCCGCCGCTGATCGTCACGCTCGGCTCGTTCGGCGCGGCGCTCGGCGCGGGGCAGTTGATCTCCAACGGGTCCAACGTCAGCGGCGTCCCGAACGTCCTGAGCAACAACCTGGGCACCGGCACCACGTTCGGCGTCCCCAACCTCGTCATCCTGGCCGCGGTGATCACCGCCGCGGGCGCGCTGCTGCTGGGCACCACCCGGTTCGGCAGGCACACCTACGCGATCGGCTCCAACGAGGAGGCCGCGCGCCGGGTCGGCATCGCCGTGACCCGCCACCTGATGACGGTCTACCTGCTCGCCGGGGTGCTGGCGGGCCTGGCGGGCTTCATGGCCATGGCGTACTTCCGGGTCGCCTCCATCACCGGCCACGACACCGACAACCTCAACGCCATCGCGGGTGTGGTCCTGGGCGGAACGTCCCTGTTCGGCGGCGCGGGCTCCATCGTGGGCACGATCTTCGGCGTTTTCATCCCCGCTGTGCTCCGGAAGGGTTTCGTGATCGTCGGCGTCAACGTTTACTGGCAGCCCATCGCGGTGGCCATCGTGCTCGTCGCCGCGGTCTGGTTCGACCAATCCCGTCGCAAGGCACGTGATCAACGCTAGGAGCAGAACATGTCAACGAGGACGGTTCGCACTTTGGGCTTAGTGGCCGCCGCGGCGCTGCTGACGGCCTGTGGGAGCGGCGGTCAGATCGGTGACTCGGGCTCGGCCCCGACCGCCGCGAAGAAGATGGTGCTCATCCCCGGTGTCTCGGCGGAGCCCTTTTACATCTCCATGGAGTGCGGCTTCCGCGAGGCGGCCAAGGCGGCGGGCTACGAGGTGGACGTCCAGGCCCCGGCCAAGTTCGACGCGACGCTCCAGACGCCCATCGTCACCGGCGTCCTGGCCAACAAACCGGGTGCGGTGCTGATCGCGCCGACGGACGACAAGGCCCTCGCGGGCCCGATGAAGCAGTTGAAGGACGCGGGCATCAAGGTGGTGGAGGTCGACACCAAGCTCCAGGACACCTCGATCGCCTCGTCCAGCATCTCGTCCAACAACGAGCAGGGCGGCAAGAAGGCCGCCGAGACCCTGGCCAGGCTGGTGGGCGGCAAGCAGGGTTCGGTGCTGGTGCTGAACACCAAGGCGGGCACGTCCACGACGGACGCCAGGGCGAAGGGCTTCGAGGAGGCCGTCAAGGCCTTCCCCAACCTCAAGTACCTGGGCCAGCAGTACACGGACAACGAACCGGACCAGGCGGCGTCGAAGGTCACGGCGACCCTCTCCTCCGACCCGGACCTGATCGGCGTCTTCGCCACCAACCTCAACACCGGTGAGGGCGCGGCCACCGGTCTGCGCAACGCGGGCAAGACCGGCGACGTGAACCTGGTGGGCTTCGACGCCAGCCCCAAGCAGGTGCAGGACCTCCAGGCGGGCGTGGTGCAGGCACTCATCGCCCAGGACCCGGCCACCATCGGCAAGACCGGTGTCGAGCAGGCGATCGCGGCGATCGAGGGCAAAGAGGTGAAGCGGAACGTGGAGACCGACCTGGTGGCCATCACCAAGACGGACGCCGCGGGCAGCGAGAGGTACTTCTACAAGCAGGCGTGCTGACCGGTCCCGGTCGAACGGCTACCGCCGCCGTTCGACCGGGTCACCGAAGGTCTTGGAACTCCAACGACTTTCGTCGTTCGACACCCGGTTCCGGCTGCCGATCACCTACGGTCCACACATGACAGACGCCGTGGCCGTGACCGACATCCGCAAGTCGTACGGTGACCTCAACGCCGTGGACGGCGTGTCCTTCACGGTCGCCGAGGGCGAGTTCTTCGGCATCCTCGGACCGAACGGGGCTGGCAAGACCACGACGCTGGAGATCGTGGAAGGCCTGCGCGAGCCCGATTCCGGCACCGTCACGCTGCTCGGCGAGACCCCGTGGCCGCGCAACCCGAGGCTGCTGCCGCGGATCGGCGTGCAGCTCCAGGCGTCCAGCTTCTTCGAGCGGCTGACCGCGCGGGAGCAGTTGGAGACGTTCGCCTCCCTCTACGGCGTCAGCCGGGCGACGGCGGGGGAGATGCTGGAACTGGTCGGCCTGACGGACAAGGCCGAAGTCCAGGAGAACAAGCTGTCCGGCGGCCAGCGCCAGCGCCTGT
>DATMCA010000467.1:0-2291 GCA_035559015.1 Umezawaea sp.
GACAACGGCGTCGACGACCGACCTCCCGTCCACGACGTGCTCGGGCACGACCCACGGCGCGGCGGCGGCTCCGGAGCCGAGCGCCCTCGCCCCGCCACGAGAACACCGACGCCCGCGGTTGCGCCTCCTGCGCTACGAACCCGCCGCCGAGGAGCCGACCGGGTGGCCGACGCCTCCGGTCCGGACGCGGCCGACGGCCGTCCTCACCGCTGTCGCCGACACGACCGACATCGGGGCGTTGCGCAGGCGGGCCGAGCAGGTGCTCCGCCTGACCCTCGAGGTGCTCGACGGCAGGCGCCCCGTCGGGCAGCTCGCCGGGCACCTGGAGCCCCGGGCCCTGCGGTATGTGCGGGCCGCGGTCACGCAGCGGCCGCGTCAACCCTCCCGCATGACGTCGCTGCACGTCGACAGGCCCTGCACGGTGGCCATCGAGGTTGCGGCGGTGTACCGGCGCGGGGCGCGGGCCCGCGCCCTGGCCGCCCGCTTCGAACAACCGATGAGCGCCGGCAGCGCGGCAGCCCGCGAGCCACGCACCGTCCCGGGTCAACCAGCGGCCCGGTCCGGCGACCCCCGCGAGTGGCGGTGCGTCACCCTGCGCCTGCTGTGAGGCAGGCTTCGCCGGCCTGTCCGCGCATGCCCGGCATGCCGCCACACTGTGCTCGTGGGCGCAGACGAGGGCTACCTGCTGGCCAACCAGCAGATCCAGGCCGGTACGCGGTTCGAGGCGCTGGCCACCCTGTTCGATCGCTCGACCTTCGGCCATCTGCGCGAGATCGGCGTCGGCTCCGGCTGGCGGTGCTGGGAGGTCGGCGCCGGCGGCATGTCCGTCCCGCTGTGGCTGGCCACCCGGGTCGGGCCCACCGGTCTGGTGCTGGCCACCGACATCGACACCTCGTGGCTGGCCGGCCCTGGCGCGGCCTCCGTGCAGATCCTGCGCCACGACGTCGGCGCCGAGGATCCGCCCGCCACCGAGCTGGATCTCGTGCACGCCCGCCTGGTGCTGACGCACGTCCCGCGGCGCGAGGCCGCGCTCACGTCGATGATCGCCGCGCTGCGTTCCGGTGGCTGGATCCTGGTCGAGGACGCCGACCCCGGCCTCCAGCCGCTCCTCTGCCCCGACGACCACGGCCCGGCACAGCACCTGGCGAACCGGCTCCGCACCGGCTTCCGCACGTTGATGTCCGGACGCGACGCCGACCTCGCCTACGGCCGGACACTGCCCCGGCTGCTGCGCGAGCACGGACTGGTCGACGTCGCCGCCGACGCCTACTTCCCGATCACCGCGCCGGCGTGCACGACACTCGAACGCGCCACCGTCGAACAGATCCGCGACCGGCTCATCGGCGCCGGGATCGCCACCGCAGCCGAGATCGACCAGCACCTCGACAACATCGCCACCGGCCAGGTTCCCGACCTCGCGACCTCACCCATGGTCTCCGCCTGGGGCCGCGTGCCGTGACCGTGGCTCAGGGGCGGGCGGCCGTCGGCATCCCGTGGCAGTGCTTGTACTTGCGGCCCGAGCCGCACGGGCACGGCCGGTTCCGGGCCGGTTCGCCACTGCTCCGGCCTGCACCTCCGGGAGCAGGCGCACCGGCGGAGCGGCTGCGGGTCGTCGTGCCCCCATCCTCGGCCGGCCCGCTGTACTGCAGCTCCGACGCCGGACGCGGGCCTCCGCTGAACACGGTGGGCAGCGCGCTCGTGGTGGCAGCGGGATCACCCTCGGGCGCAGCATGCCGGCCGCCCGAACCGCTTCCGGACCGCGCCGGTACGCGGGCGGTGCGCTCGTTCTGCGACGGGGCCGTCGGTGTGGTCGGGGCCACCGCGGCGACCGCCGCGTTCGGCTGCGTCCGCTCCACCGGGCTCGCCTCCGCGCCGTCGGACTCCGCCGGCGCGGCGGGCGGTGCTGCCGGCGCAGCCTGGACCCGCACGTTGAACAGGTGCCCGACCGTCTCCTCCTTGATGCCTTCGAGCATCGCGGCGAACATGTCGAAGCCCTCGCGCTGGTACTCGATCAGCGGGTCGCGCTGTGCCATCGCCCGCAGCCCGATCCCCTCCTTGAGGTAGTCCATCTCGTAGAGGTGCTCGCGCCACTTGCGGTCCATGACCTGCAGCAGCACCTGCCGCTCGAGCTCGCGCATGCCACCCTGCGCCCCGATGACGGCGTCGATCTCGGCCTCACGGGCGGCGTACGCGGCCCGGGCGTCGTCCACCACCGCCCCGGCCAGTATCTCCCGGGTGAGTTCGTCCGCGGAGTCGGTGAGCGCCGCGCGGTCCAGCGACACCGGGTAGAG
>DATMCA010000468.1:0-6358 GCA_035559015.1 Umezawaea sp.
CACCCGTCCGGCCCCTGCTCGGCGGTGGTGGCGGGCGTGCCGGTGCCGTCGTCGAGTTCCTCCACGAGCGCCGCGGTCAGCAGCAGCTCACCCGCGGCGGCGGGCTTCGCCCACTTCTCGCGCTGGTCGGCGGACCCGAACGCGGCCAGCGCGGACGCGGCCACCACGATCGACGGCAGGTACGGCACGGGCGCCACCGCGCGGCCCAGTTCGACCAGCACGCCGCACTGCTCCAGCAGTCCGTACCCGCCGCCGTCGACCTCCTCGGGCAGTGCGGCGGACAGCACGCCGGCCTTGGCGAGGTCGGCCCAGAGCGCGCGGTCGACGTGGCCGGGTTCGGCCTCGACCTGGCGCAGCCTGGCCGGGGTCACGTGGTCGGCCAGGATGTCGCGGGTCAGCCCGGCCAGTTCCAGGGTCGCCTCGGTGGGCACGAAGTCCATGCGGGTCCTCCAGGTCAGCGCGGGGCGGCGGGCAGGCCGAGGCCGACCCTCGCGATGATGTCCCGCTGGATCTCGTTGGTGCCGCCGCCGAAGGTGAGGATCAGCGAAGACCGGTGCATCCGTTCGACCCGGCCGCGCAGCAGCGCCCCGCGCGATCCGGCGCGCACGACGGCGTGCGCGCCGAGCACCTCCATCAGCAGCCGGTACGCCTCGGTCGCGAACTCGGTGCCGAAGACCTTCGTGGCCGACGCCTCCGCCGGGCTGGGGGCCCGGTCGGCGTCGGTCGCGATCTTCCAGTTCAACAGCTTCAGGTACTCGGTCTTCGCGTGCACGCGGGCCAGGTTCAGCCGCACCCACTCCTGGTCGATCACGCGGTCACCGGTGCCGGGCAGCTTGGTGGACTGCGCCCACTCCCGCACCTCCTGGAGCGCGGTCTGGAGGGGAGCGGCCGAGCTGAGCGCGACGCGCTCGTGGTTGAGCTGGTTGGTGATCAGCTTCCAGCCCTGGTTCTCCGCGCCGACCCGGTTCGCCACGGGCACGCGCACGTCCTGGTAGTAGGTCGCGCTGGTGGTGGGCCCGGACATCGTCCGCACGGGCGTCCAGGAGAAACCGGGCGAGTCGGTCGGCACGACGACCATGCTCAACCCCTTGTGCCGCGGCGCTTCCTGGTCGGTGCGGCACGCCAGCCACACGTAGTCGGCGTACTGGACGAGGCTGGTCCACATCTTCTGCCCGGTGATCACGTACTCGTCGCCGTCGCGGACGGCGCGGGTGCGCAGCGCGGCCAGGTCGGTGCCCGCCTCGGGCTCGGAGTAGCCGATGGCGAAGTGGATCTCGCCGCCCGCGATCTTCGGCAGGTACTCGGCCTTCTGCTCGGGGGTGCCGTAGGCCATGATCGTCGGCCCGATCGAGTTGAGCGTCAGGAACGGCACCGGCGCGCCCGCGACGGCGGCCTCGTCCACGAAGATCAGCTGGTCGATCATCGGGCGGTTCCGCCCGCCGTACTCCTCCGGCCAGCCCAGCGTCAGCCACCCGTCGAGACCCATGCGGCGAACGGTTTCCTTGTACGTCGCGGAGTCGCCGTAGTCGCCGCCCGAGGTGAGCGCGGCCCGCCGGTCCGGTGTCATCAGCGCGGCGAAGTAGCTCCGCAGTTCGCGGCGCAGGTCTTCCTGCTCCGGCGTGTACCCGATGTGCATGCGTCCTCCGCTGGCTCGGGAAGCGAAGCGACCCTACTCTAGAACGAGTTCTAGTTCGGTGTGAAGGGCTGCGGGGAGGTAGTCGTGAAGGTCAGCGTCGACCCGGTGCTGTGCGAGGCGAACGGCGTCTGCGTCGGGATCCTCCCGGACGTCTTCGATCTCGATGACGATGAGGTGTTGCAGGTGCGGCCCGGTGAACTGGCCGGGGCCGAGGTGGAATCGGCGCGGCAGGCGGTCTCGGCCTGCCCGAGGAACGCCTTGCGGCTCAAGGAGTAGGGCCCACACGGATGGGCCTTGTGATGAATGAGAACAGATTCTAGTGTGCCCTGTATCCAGCTCAGCCGTGAACTCGACGAGGAGTGATACCGGTGAAGGCAGCCGTGCTGAACCAGATCGGCGACGACAAGCTCGAACTCCGCGACGACGTGACGACCACGGCGCCGGGCCCGGACGAGGTCCGGATCAAGGTCAAGGCGTGCGGCATCTGCCACAGCGACCTCTCCGCGATGAACGGCACGCTGCCCGCGCTCGCCCCCGGCGTCGTCGGCCACGAGGGCGCCGGTGAGATCGTCGAGGTCGGCAGCGCGGTCACCTCGCTGGCCGTCGGCGACCACGTGGTCGTGACCTTCGTGCCCCCCTGCGGCGTGTGCCGCAACTGCGTCAGCGGCGAGACGCACCTCTGCATCGTGCACGCCATGGCGGCGTTCACGTCGCCGCGCTTCCTGGTCGGCGGTGCCCCGGCCTTCGGCTACGCCGGGCTCGGCACGTTCGCCGAGGAACTGGTCGTGCCCGCCGCGGGAGCGATCAAGATCGACGACGACGTGCCGTTCGAGATCGCCGCGCTGATCGCCTGCGGCGTGATCACCGGCGTGGGCGCGGTGCTCAACACCGCCAAGGTCGAGGCGGGGTCCGACGTCGTGGTGATCGGCTGCGGCGGTGTCGGCGTCTCGGTCATCCAGGGCGCGCGGCTCGCGGGCGCGGCCCGGATCATCGCGGTGGACCCGGTGGTGGAGAAGCACGAGGTGGCCAAGCACTTCGGCGCGACGCACGCCACCACCCCCGAGGGCCTCGCCGAGCTGAACCAGTCGCTGGCGGGCGGGATGGGCTTCGACTACGGCTTCGACGTGGTCGGCTTGCCCGCGACCATCCGGTCGGCGTGGGACATCACCCGGCGCGGCGGCCACGTCGTGATCGTCGGCGCGGGTCGGGCCGACGCGATGGTCGAGTTCAGCGCGCAGGAGCTTTTCCTGCACGACAAGACCCTGCACGGGTCGTTCTACGGGACGGCGAACGTCCGTCGGGACGTGCCGCGCCTGGTGGCGCTGTGGCGCTCGGGACGGCTCGACGTGGAGTCCATGATCAGCAAGCGGATCCGCCTGGACGACGTCAACGAGGGGCTCCAGGTGCTGCGCGGCGGTGGCGCCTCCGTCCGCCAGGTCATCATCTTCGACTAGGAGGGCGTCCACGGTGGACCTCGCGGGCAAGGTGGCGGTCGTGACCGGCGCGGGAGCCGGGCTCGGCCGGGCGGAAGCACTGGCGCTGGCCCGTGCGGGAGCGGACGTCGTCCTCAACGACCTCCCCGGCGCGGCGGACTCCGTCGCGGAGGAGGTCGAGGGGCTCGGCGCCAAGGCCGTCGTGGTCGAGGGCGACATCGGCGACCGGGCCACGGCGGACGGCCTGCTCGCGGCCGCCGTCGAGCACTTCGGCGGACTGCACGTCGTGGTGAACAACGCCGGGGTGCTGCGGGACCGGATGCTGTTCAGCACGTCCGACGAGGACTGGGACCTGGTCCTGCGGGTGCACCTGCGCGGGCACTTCCTGGTGTCCCGCGCGGCGGCGACCTACTGGCGCGCCAGGTCCAAGGACACCGGTGGCCCGGTGTACGGCCGGGTGGTGAACACCTCGTCCGAGGCGTTCCTGCTCGGCCCGGCCGGGCAGTCCAACTACGCGGCGGCCAAGGCCGGGATCGTCGCGCTGACCCTGTCGACCGCGCAGGGCCTGGCCCGCTACGGCGTGCGCGCCAACGCCATCTGCCCGCGCGCCCGCACCGCCATGACCGAGCACGTCTTCGGCGAGGGACCGGAGGACGGCGTCGACCCGCTGGCGCCGGACCACGTCGGGGCGTTCGTCGCCTACCTCGCTTCCCCGGCCGCCGACGCGATCAGCGGCCAGGTCTTCGTCGTGCACGGGGGAGTGGTCGCGCTGATGGCCCCGCCCACCGTGGAACGGCGGTTCGACTCGACCGACGACCTCGGCGAGCACTTCGCCGCCAGGGACCCCCGGCGGACGTTCGCCTGCACCGAAACCCTTTCCCTGTCCTGATCCCGCCCCGATTCCAGGAGGAGCAGTGGTGTTCACCGTACAACCGCATCGCGAGACGCTGGGGTTGAAGGACGGCCAACTCCTCGTCGACGGGAAGTTCCGCGCCTCGGGTGACGGGGCGACGTGGACCCACCACCACCCCGCCACCGCCGAGGTGGTCGGGCAGTTCGCCATCGCCACGGACCAGGACGTCGACGACGCGGTGCGGTCCGCCCGCCGCGCGTTCGACGAGGGGCCGTGGCCGCGGTACGGGGCGGGCAAGCGCGTCCAGGTGCTGCGCAAGTACGGCGACCTCCTGCGCGAGCACGCCGACGAGCTGCGCGGCCTCCAGGCGCTGGACAACGGCGTCCCGCTGTCGTTCGGCCAGATCTACGGCACGTCGGTGGCCATCGCCGCGGACATCTTCGACCACCACGCGGGCTGGATCGACAAGGTCGGCGGCGAGACCCTGCCGCCGTACCAGGGCGGCGACCACCTGGCGATGACGTTCCGCGAGCCGATCGGGGTCGTCGCGGCCGTGCTGCCGTGGAACGCGCCGTTCGTGCTCTTCGCGCAAAAACTCGCGCCGGCGCTCGCCGCGGGCTGCACGGTCGTCGTCAAACCCTCGGAGTACGCGTCGTTCTGCGTGATCCGCATGGTCGAGCTGCTGATCGAGGCGGGCCTGCCGGACGGCGTGGTCAACCTCGTCACCGGGCCGGGGGAGTCGACGGGCTCGGCGCTGATCAACCACCCGCTGGTGGACAAGGTGAGCTTCACCGGCAGCCGCGGCGTCGGCAAGCTGGTCGTCCAGGCGTCGGCGGGCACGTCCAAGCGGGTGTCGCTGGAACTGGGCGGCAAGAGCCCGGCGCTGGTGTTCGCCGACGCCCAGAACGTCGGCCTGGCCGCGATGACGTGCATGGGCATGGTGACCATGGGCCTGTCGGGGCAGGCGTGCGTGGCGCACACCAGGGCGCTGGTGCACCGGAGCGTGCTCGACGAGTTCCTCGCCTCCGCCGAGATGCTCGCGGGCGTGGTCACCTTCGGCGACCCGTTCGACCCCGCCGTGATGGCGAGCCCGCTGATCAACCAGAGGCAGCTCGACCGCGTGCTCGGCTACATCGACAAGGGCCAGGAGGAGGGCGCCCGCCTGGTCACCGGCGGCAAGCGGCTGGACGGCGACTTCGCGGAGGGCAACTTCGTCGCCCCGACGATCTTCGCCGACGTGAGCAACGACATGACCGTGGCCCGCGAGGAGATCTTCGGCCCGGTGCTGGCGGTCGTGCCGTTCGACGACGAGGACGAGGCGGTCCGGATCGCGAACGACACCGAGTACGGCCTGGGCGCGGGCATCTACACCAACGACGTCCGCCGCGCGTTCCGGGTCGCCAAGCGGTTGCGCGCCGGGATGATCGGCGTCAACGGCTTCCAGCTCGAACCGCACGTGCCCTTCGGCGGCTACAAGCAGTCCGGGCTCGGGCGGGAGGGCGGTCGCAGCGCGTACGAGGCGTACACGGAGCTGAAGACCGTGATGATGCCGCTGACCGACGAGCTGATGTGACCGTGGGCCGCTTGGACGGCAAGGTCGCCATCGTCACCGGCGCCGCGCGCGGCCAGGGTGCCGCCGCGGCCCGCCGGTTCGTCGCCGAGGGCGCGCGCGTGGCGATCACCGACGTCCAGGACGAGCTGGGCAAGCAGCTCGCGGACGACCTGGGCGACTCGGCGTTCTACCGCCGCCTGGACGTGTCCTCCGAGGAGGACTGGTCGCTGGCGGTGGCGGCCACGACGGAGGCGTTCGGCGAGGTCACCGTGCTGGTGAACAACGCGGGCGTGCTGAAGTTCTCCGCCATCGACGAGACCACCCTCGCCGACTACCAGCACGTGGTCGGGATCAACCAGACCGGCACGTTCCTCGGCATGCGCTCGGTGATCCCGTCGATGAAACGGGCGGGCGGCGGGTCGATCGTGAACGTGTCGTCGGTGGAGGGGCTGGGCGGGATGCCGTACCTGGTCGCCTACACCGCCACCAAGTTCGCCATCCGCGGCATGACCAAGGTCGCCGCGATGGAACTGGGGGAGCACGGCATCCGGGTCAACTCGGTGCACCCCGGCGCGATCGACACCCGGATGGTCAGCGACGCGCTCGGCGGCCTCGTGGTCGACGTGTCGCGGATCGGCCGGAAGGTGGCGCTGCGCCGGGTCGGGCAGCCGGACGACGTCGCGAACGTCGTGCTGTTCCTGGCCTCCGACGAGAGTTCCTACTGCACGGGGGCGGAGTTCGCCGTCGACGGGGGCGCCACGGCGACGCACGGGCTGAGCTGACGTCAGGCGTAGGGTCTCGAACCCCCCGCACTTTCTCACGCGGAACTGCACCTCACCTGCACTTGTGCGGCAAGGCTGAGACGGTCACGTTCGAGCGGTGGC
>DATMCA010000469.1:0-6863 GCA_035559015.1 Umezawaea sp.
GCAGATGGTGAGGTCGTGCACGAGGCGGCCGTACTCGACCTCCATGCGGCGGTACCTGGGGTCGTCGGTCAGTGGGACCGGCTTCACCGTGCCCAACAGTGGGGTGCCGGTGGCGACGATTCTGGTTCCGTGGGCTGCTGCCATGGTTCCCAGGGTTTTGCGGGTGGTCACCAGTGAGTCGCGGACCTCGCTCATCGAGCGGCAGACCGGGGTGGCGCTCTCCACCTGGAACTCGGTGAGTTCGGCCTGGAGGTCGTAGGGCGATTTTTCGTTCAGCACGTCCGGCGCTAGCGGCGCTACAGCCCGCGTCACCGCGTCCACCAGCAGGAACTCCTCCTCGACGCCTACGGTGAGGGCCTTGTCGAAGACTGTTCGGGGACGGGGCAGTTGGCTGGTTTCGGTCGTGCTCACGGTGGCTCCCGGTGCTCAGGGTAGTCCGATCAATGCTATGAGTGACGAACCCAAGGCACATGCGGCGTATTGGCGAACTGTGCGCGCGGATGGCGTCAGTTTCGAACTCCCAGGACGGCAGCCAGCTCCGAGCGTCTGCTGACGCCCAGCTTCGCGTACGCACGACCCAGGTAGTTGTCGACGGTACGCCGTGAGAGGGCGAGGTGCTCCGCGATCCACCGGCTGGACCGGCCCTCGGCCGCCAAGCGTGCGACGTCGCGTTCGCGCCTGGTCAGCGTGCTGGTCGTCGTTCGGTCGAGGAGAGGGGTCCGGGCGGTCGAGGTGGTTCGCTCGGCGGTGGCGTTGGCGCGGGATCGCAGGCCGGCCGAGCGGTAGAGCCGCGAGGCGACGGTCGCCGCTTCGGCGGCGTGCACGGCCAGGCCGTGGGCGGCGAAGACGAGACCGGCCTGGTCCAGTTGTTCCGGGTCGTCGTCCGCCAAACCGGCGGCGGCCGCGGCGAAGGCGTGCACGAGGCCGTCACCCATCGTCTCGGCCAGGGCGGCCAGGCGGTCCCGGACGCCTGCGGCGTCACCCAGGCGGGCGGCGTCGTAGAGGGCCATCGCCTCCATGGTCGGGAGGTGGTGGTCCGCGGCGGTGTGCGCGGCCTTCCGCGCCGTGTCCGCGGCGGAACGGGCGTCGCCGCCCGCCGCGAGCACCCAGGCGCGGTCCAGGGCGATCCACGGCAGGAAGAGGCGGGTGACCCGGCGGTCGGCTCGGTCCAGCAGGCGGGACGCCAGGCGTGGTTCGCCGTTCAGCGCGTGGGCGCTCGCCAGTTCGGCGAGGCTGGGGGCGGCGAGGCGGAACGTGTCGTAGCCGGCCAGGAGCGCGAGCGATTCGCGCAACGCCGCCGCGCCCAGGGCGACGTCGCCGCGGGCTTTGGCGGCCGCGCCGCGCATTCCCGCCCAGGCGCCCACCAGCGTGGTCATGTCTGCGGCCACCGCGGCCGCGTAGCGGTCCTCGGCGATCGAGGCGACCTCGACCACGCGCCCGCCCGCCAGCAGGCCCAGGCAGTAGCCGAAGTCGACCTGCACCGGGCCCCACGGGAACCGCTGCTCGTGCGCCTCGGCCACGGCCAGCGCGTGGCGGTGGATGGCCTCGGCCCGGTCGTGACGCCCCAGCAGGCCCGCGGCGGCACCGGCCGCGGTGCCCGCCCAGGCGGTGGACCGCGGATCGACGTCCGGACGGCGGAGCACGGCCGCGCCGACCCTCAGCGCTTCCTCGCAGCGGGCGTCGAACAGCAGGATCCACGACCGGCTGGCCTCGGCGACGCAGTGCTCGGCCTCGACCAGGACGCGTTCCGCGCCCGCCGCGTCACCCTCGCCCCAGAACAGGACGTCGGCACGGGTGATGGCCCAGCGGACGCGCGCGGAAACGTCCTCCGGTGCCAAGGGCATCGCGGCCTCGGACTCGTCGTAGCGGCCGGAGTGGTTCAGGATCTCCGCCAGCACGTGCTCGGCCCGCCAGCCACCGTGCTCGACGGCCGTTCGGGCGAGGCGTTCGGCGGTGGGCAGGTCGAAGCGGTCCATCGCCTGTTCCGCCGCGGTCACCATCACCTCCGGGTTGCCCGGCGACCCCGCCTGGAGGTACCAGAGGCCCGCTCGGAGGGCGTCGTCGCGGCGGCGCATCGGTGTGCGGGTCACGGCGTCCGCCAAGCCACCCGCGATGTCCCTGATCCGGGCCGGTGACGTGGTCCGCCGCAACACCTCGCCGTAGAGGGGGTGCCCCAGCCGGCACACGAGGCGGGCGCCCACCCGTTCGGTGACCACCAGGCCGTCGCGCTCGGCACGCGCGACCGAACGGCGGGACACCACGCTCTCCAACAGCGCCAGGGGAAGCGGCTCGCCGCACGCGACCGCCTCCAGCACCTCGCGCGCCGACTCGTCCACCATCCGCAGGCGGTCGGTGATGACCTCGACCAGCCTGGTGGTCGGCTTCGCCACACCCGCCCACCGCCACACGCCACGCCGGTGCCGCAACGACCCGCTGTCCACACCGGACCGCAGGGTTTCCCGCAGCAGCAACGGGTTCCCGGCGCTCACCCGGCGCAGGCGTCGGTGGCTCACCGGGTCGAGCGCGCCGTCGAACGCGCGGTCCAGCAGCTCGTCCACGGCGGCGGGGGACAGCAACGGCAGTTCGATCCGCTCGGTCAAGCCCTCCTTCCACAGCGACGTCAACGCGTCCGGGCACGGTTCGCCGTCGCGCAGCGCCAGCACCACGAACGCCAAGCCGTGCGCCACCAGGTGCAGCACCACGGCCGCCGACGCGTCGTCCAGCAGGTGCCCGTCGTCCACGACCACCACGGCGTCCGGCCGCGACGTGAAGCGCCGCGCCACCGAGCGCAACGCCGCCAGCCGGTTCCCGCCCGGCACGCCGTCGTCGGGCAGCAGGTGCGACACCGCGCCGAACGGGATCACCGCCGTCGCACGGGTCGCCGTCACCCACTCGACCGCGCGGCCATCGGCCGCGAACCGCTGCGCCGCCTCCCTGTCCAGCCTGGTCTTGCCGACGACCGCCGCGCCCGACAGCACGACACCGCCGACCGCCCCCGCCGCGCCGACGACCGCGCGCAGCTGCGCGTCCCTCCCGACCAGTGGCCACCCATCACCGAGAAGTGGTCGACGAGGTGCCATCACGCCCCCTCCGCCGTTCGGCCCGGGCAGAGCGATTCCGTTGCTCCACCAACGGGTTCCGGCCACTCGTAGCGTCCCGCCTCGTCCTGCGAGCCACAAGGAGGGAAAGCCACAAGGAGGGAAAGCCAGGCGCACACCACGTTCCTGCCGCCCGACTCGCGGATCGGCGAGTTCAGGCCGTCAGCGGGGACGTCGCCCTCGGCCCGGCGGTGTTCATCGCCAGGTGGAGCAACGTCCTGTCCGTCGCGATCCGCTGATCACGCCGCCGGTCGGGGAGACCCCGTCCCCCCCGACCGGCCTGCCGCGCAGCACGTCCGCCCGCTCGTTCCCCGGCCTGCCCAACACCCAACTGCTGCCCTGCAACGACTTCGCCTGCGCCTTCAACGGCGCCAGCAGCCGCGACACCTCCCGGTACGACGGCACCGAGCCCGCCGCGCAGATCAGCGTCGCGAACGACAGCGTGACCGCCATGCCCTCGGCGTCGAACGCCGCGTCCAGCACCCCGGTCGCCATCGGCACGATCTCGTCCAACCCGGCCACGACCAGGAAGTCGTCCCCGCCCACGTGGCCCACCTGCGCGGACGGCCGCCCCGCGGCCGCCTCCGACAGGGCCCGGCCGATCGCCCGGATCAGCTCGTCACCCGCCGCGAACCCGACGCCGTCGTTGACCCGCTTGAACCCGTCCACGTCCAGCCACCCGACGGCGAAGTACTCGCCCGACATGATCCGCCGGTCCACCTCGCGCTCCACCGCGTCGCTGCCGGGCAACCGCGTCAACGGGTTCAGCGCCGCCGCCTGCTCCACCTTCAACTCGGCGATCCCGCGCACCACGTCCGCCACCCGCACGACACCGAGGCACCGGTCGTCGTCGTCCACCACGATCAGGTCGTCGTTGGTCCGCTCGCGGGCGGCGTGCGCCACGACCTCCAACAGCTCCACCGCCGACGTGCCCGTGCCGATCAGGTGGGGCCGGTCCGCGAGCCGCGCGGCGTCGCGCCGGGCGTGCAGCGCGTGCCCGTACGGCCCGGTCACCGACAACAGGAACCGGTTGCGGTCGACGGACCAGCGCGGACGGCCGTCCGGGTCGACCAGCACCACACCGCTCAGGCTCGGCTGGCCCGCCAGCACCTCGCGCACCTGCTCGGACGTGGCGTCCTCCGGCAGGGTCGTCGCCGGGTGCAGGAAGTCCGTCACCCGCGGCCCGGTCAGGCGTCGGATCGGGCCGGTGCGCGTCACGGCCTCCGGGTCGTTGGCCTCGCTCAACACCGCTGAGATGGTCGCGTCGACCTTGGGTCTTCGCGACGCCACGGCCAGCAGGTTGCCCTGCGCCAACCGGACCCCGAGCCTGCGCAGCGCCGCCAGCTCCGGCTCGGTCTCCACGCCCTCGGCCACGATCTGCGTGCCGGTGTGCTCGGCGATGTGCTGCAACGCCTGCACCAGCGCCGCCGCCGACGGGTCGTCCGGCAGCCCGACCACGACCTCGCGGTCCAGCTTCACCACGTCCGGCCGCGCCTCCGTGAGCAGGCTCAACGGCACATCACCCTCGCCGACCCCGTCCAGGCCGATCCGGAACCCGTCCGCCCGCAGCCGCTCCAACCCGCGCACGAGCAGCCCGCGCCGCGCACGGGAGTACGGGGTGCCGATCTCGACCACGACGGTCGACGGGTCGCGGCCCGCGTCGCGCAACGCCCCGTAGAGCGGCGCGAGGAACTCCGGCCGGTCGGCGACCGTCATCGCCAGCAGGTTGAGGTGCAGCGGCAGCGTCAGGTCGTGGTCCGCCGCGAACCCGATCGCACGGCAGGCGAGAGCGACATCGGTGTTCGTCAGGTACCCCGCGCGGAAGGCCATGCGCAGCAGGTCCTGCACGCCGCCGTCATGAGGTCGGGCCAGCGCTTCGACCGCGACGACACCCCCGGTGTGGAGGTTGAACAGCGGCTGGAAGGCGAATCGAACGTCATCCAGCAACGCGGGCACCCGACGATCGTGCCTGGTGGATCATCGTTTGCCGAGGTGGTTCACCAGGAGTTCACGACATCTTCGACGGGCGTCATCGATCCTGCGGCGCCAGCACCAGCGTTCGGCGCAACCGCCACGGCGCGTGCCGGAACAGCTCGGCCATCGCCTTCGTCGCACCGGCAACGTCCTCGCGGTCGGACAGGTAGGAGCGCCGCAGCTCGTCGGGGAGGCGGAAGAACAGGTCGAAGAACTCCGGCACCTGCTCCGGCGGCATCGCCAGCAGCGCGCGCAGCCCGTGGCGGCGCATCGTGTGCACCACCTTCGCCGCAGGGGACCAGACGACCTGCTTCGCCGCCATCCGAGCGGCCTTCGGGCCCTTCGGCAACGCCTCGGCGATCGCCCCGGCCACCAGGGGGGCCAGCGTCAACGTCGTGGCGACGCTGTACCCGGTGGCGGGGTGCACGAGCGCGGCCGCCGCGCCGAACGTCAACCGCGTCGGCCGGTTCAGGTCCACCGGGAAGCGCACCTGCTCCTCCACGGTCGTCGGCGCGATGCCGTGCTCCGCGAGCCGGGACGCCAGCCGCGTCCGCAGCTCGGCGACGGGAAGACCGGGCCGCCGGGCCAGCGACGTCTCCTCCAGCAGCACGCGGTCCTGGTCGAGGGGGACGGCGTAGAGGAAGGTCGGCCACTCGACGCCCGCCACCGGGGGCTGCCGCCAGTCCATGATCAGCGCCTCGCCGTCGCCGAGCACGGCCTTCGCCTCCTCCTTGGCGACGACCACGCCTGCGGCGGTCTGCTCGACCCGACCCCGGCTCGGCGGAGCCCCGGTGGCGTCGACCACGAGCGCGGCGGTCAACGTCCGGCCGTCGGCCAGGCGCATGGACGACCGGTGCGGGCCGAGGACGATGCTCGTCGACTTGCCGACCTCCACGCGCACCGTGGGGGAGAGGAGCTGGAGGCGCACGTTGTCGAGGACCACGTACTCGCGGTCCAGCACGTGGTGCTCCAGACCGATGGCCCGTGTCACCGGCGCGCGCACCGCCACGGGGGTGTTGGTCGGCAGCTCGTCCGCGAACGCGCCGTAGGTCGACGTCCACGGCTTGTCGGGGCGGGGGTCCACGAGCGTCGTCTCCAGCCCGACCCCCGCGCAGGAGTTCGCCAACGCCCGCCCAGCGGGTCCACCACCCAGCACGATCACGTCCACGGATCGACGTTATCCCGACCTCCAGGGGTTCCGCCGCGCCCGATCGGGGGTGATTCCGCACGTCAGCGAGCTGCGCGGGGTTTAGGGGACCCCCGGTTTGGAGCCCGAACGACACCGGTGTAAGTTTCTCCCTGCCAGCGCGGAACGGGCCGGAAACGGAACGGAGCGGGGCAAAACCCCAGAACTACATGAAGGACCAGCGTTCCCTGCTGGGTCGGATTCCTCGAAGAGGCCGATTTGACAAGGGAAATGCGGTTCGGATAACTTCTGGAACATAGCAAACTGAATGCGAAGCGAGTTTCCTGCTGAGCGAAACGGTCCGAAACGGCCGATTTGACAAGGCGAAAACGAAGTTGCTAAGCTTCAGACACAAACGAAATACCGAATACCTGCCCCGGATCGGGTCGCACTCAATGCGAAACGAAATGGTGTGCGCGTGTTCTTTGAGAACTCAACAGCGTGCCGAATAGCCAGTAACTTACATGAACCCAGTCAATGGGTTTCCTTTGAGATCAAACTGGACAACTGACATTACTTGTCAGTGATTGTTCGGAGCGATCAAACAATTCATTATTGGAGAGTTTGATCCTGGCTCAGGACGAACGCTGGCGGCGTGCTTAACA
>DATMCA010000470.1:0-2001 GCA_035559015.1 Umezawaea sp.
GCGGGCGTGGTCGCCGTGCCCGCCGCGGCGCCGCGAGGTGTCCGAGTGCTGTTCAGCGACCCCGGAGTGCTCGCGGACGACGTGATCCGGGCCCTGGTGACCGCCGAGCCGGAGGGGCGGCCCGTCGTGGTCGTCACGTCCGACCGCGCGGTCGCGGACTCGGTCCGCAGGCGCGGCGCGCACCCGGTGCCGTCGGCGGTGCTGCTCGCTCGACTCGGTCGGGTTTGAGGCTTTTCTCACCCCTCCGTGAGACATCCGGCCGCTCAAGGTCACGCTTGTGCATTTTTTCTCGATCGCCAGGTGGACGCGGGCGCTCACTTTTCGTAACCTGGCCGAGACCTCGTGGCAGGTGGTCGTCCACCCTGGACGACGACACGAGATCACCGCCGAATCGGCCCGTCGGGGAGCCGTGCCGGACAAGATCGATCTGCGGGCTGTGCAACGGATCGGCGTGCTTGGCGCGCCTTGAGTCCCGTCAGCCCCCGGTAGGCGGTTCATCACGAAGGAGACATGCGCGACTGTGGCGTCGCAACGACTCAAGCGCGGTATGCGCGGGGCGATCGCAGCCACTGCGGTTGCCGCCGTGGCAGCGAGCATCGCCCCCGCGTCAGCGGTGGCCCAGCCGAACACCCCGGCGAACGCTTCCGAGGCGCTGAAGCAGTACAACGACCTGTCGGAACAGGCGACGAAGCTCAACGAGGAGCTCCTCCAGGCCGAGGAGAAGCAGGCCCAGAACCAGGAGGAGCTCGACAAGGCCACGGCCGACGTCGAGGCGGCCACCCAGGTCGGTGACCAGGCGAAGGCCGACGAGGAGACGTTCCGCAAGCAGGTCGACAAGTTCACCGAGGCGTCCTTCGAGGGTGCGCGGTTCAACCAGCTCTCGGCGCTGCTGGTCAGCGACTCGCAGCAGGACTTCCTCAACCGCATGTCGGCGCTCGGGGTGCTGGCCTCGGACAACTTCGACGCCCTCGACAAGCTGTCGGGCGCGGTGGAGCAGGCTTCGGACGCGACCAAGAAGGCCGTCGAGGCCCAGGGGCGCGCGAAGACGGCCAACGACGAGGCCATCAAGATCACCGAGGACATCAAGAAGCGCGCGGCCGACCTCGACACCCAGAAGAAGGACGTCAAGGCGGCGCTGAACAAGCTGTCCGGGTCCGAGAAGAAGACGCTGACCGACTCGGGCGACATGAGCGACATCGCGGTGCCGTCGGGCGCGGCGGGCGCGGCGGTGGCGTTCGCGCTCCAGCAGCGCGGTGACGCCTACGTCTACGGCGGTACCGGCCCGGACGGGTGGGACTGCTCCGGCCTGGTCATGAAGTCCTACGCGGCGGCGGGCATCAGCATCCCGCGCACGAGCCAGGGCCAGGGCGCCGCGGGCCGCTCGGTCTCGCGCGCGGAGGTCACGGCGGGCGACATCATCGCCTACAACGGCTTCGGGCACGTCGGGCTGGCCATCAGCAACACGGAGATCGTGCACGCGGCGACCGAGGGGGTGCCGGTCAAGATCGTCTCGATCGACACGCCCGGCTCGATCTCGTCCATCCGGCGCATCGCGGGCTGAGCTCCGAACCGGTGAAGGCCACCACGCCGACTACTGTCGGCGTGGTGGCCTTCACCGCATCACGGGTACGGGCGTTGCTCGTCGCGGCCATCGTCGCGACGTTCCTCGCCGGTCTCGCGCAGGTCGTCCAGCCGGTCGGCGCGTCGACACCGCCGCCACCGGCCGCTGCCGCCGCCGACACCCGCGGGGCCGCCGTCACCGCCCTGCTGGACCGCCGCGCCGCCGCGCTGAGGGACCGCGACGAAGCCGCGTTCCTGGCCACCGTCGACCCTGCCGACCCGGTGTTCCTCGACCACCAGCGCGACCTGTTCCACAACCTCGCGGGCGTCCCGCTCGCCGAGTGGGGCTACCGGGTCGACCCCACCACCCAGGCCACGCCGACCGCCCGACCCGCCGCCGACGAGCTGTGGGCACCCTCCGTCCGGCTGGAGTACCGGCTG
>DATMCA010000471.1:0-3344 GCA_035559015.1 Umezawaea sp.
GTCGGGCCAAAACGGCAGGTGGAAAGCTTGCCGCCCGACTGAGTTTAAGGGGCAAATCCCCCAAGTAAAATCGACCACGGTTGCGTAGGTGGTGTGGCGGTTGGGTGCGGTGCGGGTAGGGCAAGGGCAAGAGGTATCAGGGATAGGGCAAGGGCACCAGGCACCACGGGTAGGTAGGGAACTGGAAACCAGGGGTGGGCCGAACCAGCTTGCGGGATCGCCGGGTCGCTGGTTCGGGGGTGGGCGTGGTTAGTTCTTGGGTTTGAGGAGTACTACGCCGTCGGCGGCGGGGAGGTCGATGGTGGGGGTGGGGGTGGGGTTGCCGTCCAGGGTGAGCAAGCCTTGTGGGGGTGTTGCCTTCAGTGGTGCGCCGGTTGGGTTGACTGCTACCCAGCCGTTGGTGAACTGCCTGGTCCACAGGCCGTCGGAGCGGCGGCTGGCCGTTTCCACGGCCTCGCCCAAGCCGGATCCCTGTAGTGGTGACCATTCCGGGTTGAGGTAGTCGTTGGTGGTGGCCGGGGTCCAGCAGGTGCGGGGGCCGGCCAGTAGGGCGGCGCTGGCGTAGCCCGCTCGGTCTTCCCTCGGTTCGCGGGTGCGGGTGACCAGTAGCAGCAACGATTCACCGAGCGCGGCTTGGGCGCGTAGTTCGTTGAACTCGTTGCCGCGGAACGTCAGCAGGCCGCCGGTGCCGCCGGCGTCGCGGAAGCCGAAGTTCTCCTCCATGGCGCCGCCGAACCGCGAGTGCGCGGTCCAGCGGCCGGGTGTCAGGTGGGTTTCGGAGACGTTGGGCACGAAGAGCTTCCCGGCCTTGGTGAGGGATTCCCCGGCCACGCCGAGGAACTCGTCCAAGCCGTCGCGCAGCAACCGGTCCGTCGCCTTGACGTCCGGCGTGCCCGCCAGGACGGCGCGCGAGTAGTGGCTCAGCGAGTTGAAGTCGTTGTCCGCCAACACCCCGTCCCACCCCTCGCGGGTGACCTCGGCGGTCACGGCCTTGCTCCACGCCTGCTGGTAGGCCTTGTCCCACACCGTCATCTGCCAGTGCCTCGGGTAGCCGCCCCACTCGATGCGCTTGCCCGCCGTGTCCAGCGCGAACCACTCGGGGTGCTCGCGCTGGGAGGTGTTGTAGCCCAGGCCGGACGGCAGGTAGGCCGCGTCCTGGTCGCCGACCACCGCGCCCTGGTAGTTGCGGGTGCTGGAGAGGTCCTTGTACACCAGCACCTTGATCTTCGGGTTCAGCTGGTGGAGTTGGCGCATGGCCGCGGTCTCCATCGCGTTGAGCACCACCACGTCGTAGCGCTGCGCCGCGAGCCGGATGTCCCGCGCCGTGGGGGAGTCGCCGATGCCGTACCACCACGCGCACGGCGCCGCTGCCTTCGGTGGAGGGCCCTCGTCCTGGGCGGCCTGGCTGAAGGCGCACGCCTGCACGGACAGCAGCGCGGCGAGCGCGGCGACGCCGGTGGCGGCTCTCCGCGCCCTGGAGAGACCACCGCGCCGGACTACCGCTGCTTGCGGCATACCAGTTCACCCACCGTCAGCACTAGGATCTTCAGGTCCAGCCACAGCGACCAGTTGGCGATGTAGTAGTTGTCGTACCGAGACCGGTCGGCGATCGAGGTGTCGCCGCGGAGCCCGTGGACCTGGGCCAGGCCGGTGAGGCCCGTGGGCACCCGGTGCCTCGCCCAGTAGAGCTCGTGGATGGCGGAGAACTCGCGCACGAACACGGGCCGTTCCGGCCTGGGACCGACGATCGACATGTCGCCGCGGACGATGTTCCACAGCTGAGGCAGCTCGTCGAGCGAGGTGCTCCGGAGGAACCGGCCGACGGGGCCGACCCTGGCGTCGCCCTGGACGGACCACTTCGTCTGGGAGTCGTCGGTGGTGCTCGGCCGGACGCTGCGGATCTTGTAGATCCGGAACTTGCGGCCGTCCATGCCGATGCGGACCTGGCGGAAGATCACCGGCCTGCCGCTCTCGACCAGCACGGCCACGGCGCACAGGCCGATCAGCGGGGACAGCACCGCGAGCGCCAGCGCGGCCAGCAGCACGTCGATCGCGCGCTTGAGCCACCAGCTGGGCCTGCTCGTCGGGGCGGTGCCCAGGCGCACCAGCGGGTAGCTGCGCAGCCGCTCGACGTCGTGGTTGTCCTGGTACAGCTCGAACATCCGGGGCACGACGAGCGTGGTGCAACCGAGCCGGTGAGCGGTGATGGCCGCGTCGACCGCCGAGGTGTCGCGGGTGTCGGAGAACGCCAGGATCACCGTGCCCACGCCCAGCCGGGTGATGGCCGAGGCCAAGTCCTCCCGCAGCAGCCCGACGGGCAGGTCCTCGCGGCCGAGCCAGGGCTCGGAGCCGACGAACCCGACCGGCCGCAGCCCGAACTGGGGGTGCTCGATCATCGTGGTCACCAGGTCCGCGCCGACCTTGCCCGCGCCGACGACGAGCGTCCGGTCGCAGCGGCCGAAGCGGCGGCGACCCCAGCGGCCGAGCCAGAACATGGCGAACCGCACGGGTTCGCCGCAGGCGATGAACAGGACCAGCAGGTGCTGGAGCGCGGTGATCACCTGCGCGGGCTGGCCGGTGGTCATGGCCCAGCAGGCGAGCAGCGCGAACGTCGTCGCCGTCGTGGCCAGCGAGCGGGGCAGGTCCTGGAACCAGGACAGCCAGAGCCGCCCGCGGTAGATCCGGCCGCTCGACCGGACGACCAGCAGCAGGACCCCGGTGAGCACCGCGGCGCCCCAGCCGGGGCGGGTCCACAGCGCCCCCGCGACCAGGGCGGCCAGGTCGACGACGCCGAGCGCGAGCGCGACCGCGTTCACCCGTGCGGAAAGGGGTCTCGTGGGGGATCCGTTCGGCGGTTTCCGCGTGTGCCGTCCGTTCGCGTCCTTGGGCGAGGTGACGGCCGACACCAGATCAGTCATCGAAATTCACTCTTTCGTGGGAATTCCACACCGTTGCACGGTGAGCACTTTCCGGTCTCCGCGGCGGCGGCCACGCCGCGCCATGCCACATCCCGAACGACTTCCTCTCCGAATTCGGCCTGGGGGCTGCCTCCGACAGCCGATCCCCTGCCATGACAGGACACCCGATGGAGTTCACCCATTCGGTGTTATCGAGCGTTCGCGACCCGGAGATCGGCGAAAACGCTCGCAAGAATCACTCGTCCGGCGGACAAGGAACCCTCCTAATGGTGACTGATGTTTGTGCATCTACGACCTTGGTTACCGCGCTTGTCCGGACCAGGTTAAAGAAACCATGGAACGTAGCCGAATATGACTCACGACGCGGATGGCAATTCTCTCCGCAGTCCGATTGACGAGCAATGGTGAGGGGCACTGTGGCACTCG
>DATMCA010000472.1:0-19935 GCA_035559015.1 Umezawaea sp.
CCCTTTCTCCGATGGATGGCGACTTGTCCTTTTTCGGTTCTTTCGCGCCGCCTGACGGAATGGCAAATGGACCCCTGTAATGCGTTGCCCCCATTGGCGTATTTCCAAAACCGGATGTCGGGTGCAGGCTTCGACCCAGGCGCGTCCTGCCTGGTCATCACGGTGGTGGCCGGCATGGTGGCGCCCTTTTTGGCGTCCGGATATCGAACGTATTGCGGTGTGTTAATAAGTTAGCGCGGTCGTCTGTTGTTTCTCGGGCATCCGTGGACGGATCCTGATCCCGTTCTTCGGAACACCTCACCTCACCCCCGAACACGACCCTCCCCTGACACCACGGGGTCGTGCTCGCCCTGCATGAGGAGATCCACCGATGGAGTTGAGACGTCCACTCGTCCTGGCCGCGACCGGTGTCGTGGTCGCGGCCCTGTTCACCCCGACAGCCGTCCAAGCCCAGCCCGCTCCCGCGCCCGGCGTCCAGAGCGCCGACGTGCAGGCCGCCGACGCGGCGAGCACGCTGGTCGCCGCCAAGCCCGACGCCCTGCACGCCAGCGCGGACGACGTGTTCGTGCAGCGCCCGGTCATCTCGTCGACCAACGGCCTGAAGTACGTGCCGTACGACCGCACCTACAAGGGCATGCCGGTGGTCGGCGGCGACTTCGTCGTCGTCACCGACTCGGCGGGCCAGGTCCTGACCACCTCGGTCGCGCAGGACACCGCCATCAACCTCGGCACCACCACGCCGACGGTGTCCAAGGCGGCGGCCGAGGCGACCGCCCGGCAGCAGCTGTCCACCGTGGACGGCGTCGGCGGCTCGCAGCTCGTCACGTACGCGGTCGGCACGCCGAGGCTGGCGTGGAAGAGCTCCGTCGTCGGCCGCGACGCGGAGGGCCCGAGCAAGCTGGACGTCCTCGTCGACGCCCTGACCGGCAAGGTGCTGACCACGCAGGAGCACGTCCTCCAGGGCACCGGCTCCAGCGGCTGGAACGGTCCGGTCACCATCGACACCACGCACGTCGGCAGCACGTACTCGTTGAAGGACCCGTCGCTGACCAACGTCAGCTGCCAGGACGCCGCGAACAACACGACGTTCAGCGGCACCGACGACGCGTGGGGCAACGGCACGGCGACCAACCGCGAGACCGGCTGCGTCGACGTCCTGTTCGCCGCGCAGACCGAGAGCAAGATGCTCACCCAGTGGTTGGGCCGCAACGGCTTCGACGGCTCGGGCGGCGGCTGGCCGATGCGCGTCGGCCTGAACGACCAGAACGCCTACTACGACGGCAGCCAGGTCCAGATCGGCCACAACTCGGCCAACCAGTGGATCGGTTCCCTCGACGTCGTGGCGCACGAACTCGGCCACGGCATCGACGACCACACCCCCGGCGGCATTTCGGGCAGCGGCACGCAGGAGTTCGTCGCCGACGTCTTCGGCGCGTCCACCGAGTGGTTCGCCAACGAGTCCTCGCCCTACGACACCCCGGACTTCCTGGTCGGCGAGACGATCAACCTCGTCGGCAAGGGCCCGATCCGCAACATGTACAACCCGTCCGCGCTCGGGCACGCCAACTGCTACTCCAGCTCCGTCCCCGGCTCCGAGGTGCACGCCGCCGCCGGTCCCGGCAACCACTGGTTCTACCTGCTGGCCAACGGTTCCAGCCCCACCAACGGCCAGCCGACCAGCACCACGTGCAACGGCTCGTCGGTGACCGGGCTCGGCGTCCAGACCGCGATGAAGATCTTCTACAACGCGATGCTCGTCAAGACCTCCGGCAGCTCGTACCTCAAGTACCGGACCTGGACGCTGACCGCCGCGAAGAACCTCTTCCCCGGCAGCTGCGCGGAGTTCAACACCGTGAAGGCGGCGTGGGACGCGATCAGCGTGCCCGCCCAGTCGGCCGACCCGACGTGCAGCGCGACCGGCACCGTCACCGTGGCCAACCCCGGCAACCAGTCCACCGCCGTCGGCACGGCCGTCAGCCTCCCGCTCTCCGCGAGCGGCGGCACCTCGCCGTACACCTGGACGGCCACCGGCCTCCCCGCCGGCCTGTCCATCAACTCGGGCACCGGCACCATCTCCGGCACCCCGACGACCGCCGCCACGTCGAACGTGACCGTGACGGCGACCGACAGCGCGAGCCGCAGCGGCTCGGCGTCGTTCAGCTGGACGGTCGGCACCACCGGCGGGTGTTCCGGCCAGAAGCTGCTCAACCCCGGCTTCGAATCCGGCGCCACGTCGTGGACCGCCAGCAGCGGCGTCATCGGTCAGCACGCGGGCGACGGTCAGGCGGCGCACGGTGGGACCTGGAGCGCGTGGCTGGACGGCTACGGCAGCACGCACACCGACACGCTGTCGCAGTCGGTGGCCATCCCGGCCGGGTGCCACGCCAGCCTGACGTTCTACGTCCACATCGACTCGGCGGAGACGACGAGCACGACGGCCTACGACAAGCTGACGGTGGCGGCGGGGACCACGACGATCGCCACCTACTCCAACCTCGACAAGGCGACCGGTTACGCGCTGAAGACGATCGACCTGTCCTCGTACGCGGGGACGACGGTCGCGTTGAAGTTCACCGGTGTGGAGGACGCGTCGTTGCAGACGTCCTTCGTGATCGACGACGGGGCGGTGACGCTGAGCTGATGTCCTGACGCGACAGCGGGGAGGCCTGGTCGAGGTCTCCCCGCTGTCGTGCGGTACCAGCGTGGGTGGCCGATTTGACTTGGGGCCCCTGGATTTGCCCCTTGATCGGGCGAAAAGGCAGTGCCCGAAAGCCCTGCCCGATCTGCAAGTTTAAGGGGCAAATCCCCCAAGTAACATCGGCCACGGTTCAGGGCCCGGTCCGTCCGCCGGTTGTTGGTGGTGGGGCTAGTTGCGCCAGGTGTCGTTCAGGGTTGCTGGGGAGGTTGCGGTTCTGTTGGCTCCGCTCTCCCAGGTGACGGTGCCGGATGCGTCCTTGCGGATGTACTTGTACTGGAACGTTGTGCCGTTCGGTAGTGAGACGTTTGCCTTCCAGACCGGGTAGGAGGCTGACGAGAGGGGGATTGCGGAGGCTGGGTTCCAGTTGCCCAGTGCGGTGTTGTCGCCTGTGACGAAGATGTTTTGGCCGGTGACTGTGGTTGCGGTGACTGCGAATGCTGCTGTGCTGTTGCCGGGGTTGGTGCCGGTGGTTGCGCCTGTGTGCAGTGCGAGGGCTTCGCCGGCGTTGATCGTGGCGGTGAACTGGCCGCTTGCGTTGACCGCGTAGGTGGTTGTGCAGTTGTCGCGTTGCACGTCGCAGTAGGTGCCGGCCGGTAGTGAGGTTTGGAAGGTGCGGGTCAGTGCCGTGGTTTCCTTGTTGATCGCCACGTAGCCCTTGGTGCCCCTGCTGAAGGCGATGGCGTTGTTGCCGTTGTCCCACCAGTTCGTGACCGCTGTGCCGGCCACCGTGCTGCGGAAGTTGACCATGTTCGCGATTTGCGGCCACTTGTGCTGGCACTTCCAGCCGTTGGTGTAGCAGTCGGCCGCGCCGGGTGGGCCGGCGTCGTTGTTGGTGAACTCGTAGCCCGAGTAGACCTGGGGAGCGCCGTAGGGCCAGGCGAGCATGAAGACGTTCGCCAGGGTGTAGGTGTTGCCGTTCTTGTAGTTCAGGGTCGAGCCGTTGCGTTCGGTGTCCCAGTTGTCTACGAAGGGGCGGGCCTGGTTGCTTGCGAGGTAGCCCCAGGACTGGCCGAAGTTGGTCAGGTAGGAGAGTTTCTCGTTGGTGAACACGCGTTTGACGTCGTAGGCGTAGCGGAACTCGTCGACATCGCCGGAGCCGGTGTACTCGGTGGGTTGCACGGCTTCGCCGGCGCCGTAGATGACCTCGTGGACCCAGAAGGTGTTGGGGTTGCTGAGCCTGGACTTGATGGCGGACAGGTCGGCCGCGGCGATGTGCTTCGCCGCGTCCACGCGGAAGCCGTCGACGCCCATGGAGAGGAGGTTGTTCAGGTAGGCGGCGATGGTGTTGCGGACGTAATCGCTGCCGGTGTTGAGGTCCGAGAGGCCTACCAGTTCACAGTTCTGGACGTTGTCGCGGTTCCGGTAGTCGCTGATCTGGGTGCGGCAGGAGTGGAAGTCCTGGTCCGCGTAGTACCCGGGGTAGTTGTACTTCGAGTAGTTGGTGCCGCCGGTTCCGGTGCCGGAGCCCGCGGACATGTGGTTCACCACCGCGTCCGCGATGACCTTCACGCCCGCGGCGTGGCAGGTGTTGACCATGTTCCGGAACTGCGACTCGGTGCCGAGCCTGCCGGCTACCCGGTAGCTGACCGGTTGGTAGGAGGTCCACCACTGGCCGCCCTGGATGTGTTCCGTGGCGGGGGAGACCTCGACGAAGCCGTAGCCCTTCGGGCCGAGGACGGTGGCGCACTCGGTGGCGACTCGGTCGAACGACCACTGGAACAGGGTGGCGGTGACGTCCTTCGAGCCCGGCGGGGTGGCTTGAGCTGGGGGAACGGCTGAGGGAACGGCGATGAGACCGGTGAGCAGGGCCGCTATGGCGAGCAGGGCTCTCCGTGTTGAGGGGACCACGTTGTCTCCTTGGGTGCAGGGTGTGCTCTACGTCATACCAGTTGCACGAGTTGCTGAAAACGTCCGCAAAGTCTTTCAGCGGGTTCGGCGGCACCGACTCGGCGATGCGGAGCAACGACCCGCAGGTCCCCGAACCGCCGATCATGACCGGGGGGCTCACGCGCCCGTAGAGTCACCGGGTGTGACAGCTCGGCTCAGTGACATCGCGACCCAGGCAGGCGTCAGCGAGGCGACCGTCAGCCGGGTGATCAACGGCAAGGCGGGCGTCTCGTCGTCGACCCGGCAGGCCGTCGTGGCCGCGATGGACGTCCTCGGCTTCGAACGCCCACCCAAGCTGCGGCAACGCAGCCAGGGACTGATCGGTCTGATCATCCCCGAGTTGACCAACCCGATCTTCCCGATGTTCGCCCAGGTCATCGAGCAGATGCTCACCAGGGACGGCTACACGCCCGTCCTGTGCACGCAGACGCCCGGCGGCTCGTCGGAGGACCAGTTGACCGAACTGCTCGTGGACCACGGCGTCACGGGCATCGTGTTCGTCGCGGGGCTGCACGCCGACACGACCGCCGACATGGACCGGTACGTGAAGCTCGCGGGTCGGCGGGTGCCGTTCGTGATGGTCAACGGGTTCACCGACAAGGTCTCGGCACCGTTCGTGTCGGTCGACTACCGCTCCGCCGCGCGCCTCGCCGTGTCCCACCTGGCTGAACTGGGCCACGAGCGGATCGGCCTCGCCGTCGGCCCACCCCGGTACGTCCCGACCCAGCGCATGGTCGAGGGCTTCACCCTGGCCAGGCCGGGGACGGACCTGCTGGTCGAGCACTCGCTGTACACGGTCGAGGGCGGCCAGGCGGCGGGCACCGCGCTGCTGGACAAGGGGTGCACGGCGGTCGTGTGCGGCAGCGACCTGATGGCGTTCGGCGCCATCCGCGCGGCCCGCCACCGCGGCCTGCACGTGCCGCGGGACGTGTCCGTGGTCGGCTTCGACGACTCCCCGCTCATCGTGTTCGCCGACCCCCCGCTGACCACGCTCCGTCAACCCGTGGACGCGATGGGCCAGGCGGCCGTGCGCGCGCTGATGGAGGAGATCGGCGGCACCCCGGCACCGCACGCGGAGTTCGTCTTCCAGCCCGAGCTGGTGGTGCGCGGATCGACGGGGGCACGGCCCCGCTAGGGCGCGACCACGCGGGTTCGCCCGCTGCACCGGGTGAAAGGCAGGCCCGTCCGAGCGGGGTGTGGCTCGGCCGTCGCCACGACGAGTGCTTCGTCGTCGGGGCTGATCAGGCGGGGACGGTCTCCCGCTCGGCTGGAGTCCGGGGCAGGTAGACCGCGGGCGTCGAGGTCACAACGCGCTAGGCGGGTTCGACGGTCAGGAACACGATCAGCTTCGCGGGCTTGCCGTCGGAGGGCCCGAGCCCGGTGTCCGCTACCACCCCACCCGCGACCACCTGGTCGATGACGTCCATGCCCCTGAGCACCCGGCCGATGATCGGGTAGTCGGGGAGGATCTCGGGGCTGTCCTCGTGCACGATGAAGAACTGGCTGCTGTTGGTGCCCGGCCCGCTGTTGGCCATCGCCACGACACCTCGCGCATAGCCTGCCGTCACCGCGGTCGGGTCGGCGAACTGGTAGCCGGCAGTCCCCTGGCCGGTGTCGGTGGGGTCGCCGCACTGGAGCACGAAGATCTCCTCCAGCGTGAGCCGGTGGCAGGACCCGGACTTGTACACCTGCTGCCGCACGAGGTGGCGGAAGTTGTGCACGGAGCAGGGTGCGCTTGCCGCGTCGAGTTCCAGGTCCACCCGGCCGAGGCTGGTTTCGAACCGGGTGACCGACTTCCCGCTCGTGCGGAACCCCTTGTCCGGCGGCGTCCCGATCCGGCGCATCGGCCCGTCGTGGATGACCTCGAACCGGCACGTCATCGGTTCCCCGGCGGCTGTGCTGCTCGGTGCGACGGCAGCCGAGCCGACGACCGGACTGCCGGACACCGTGCTCGTGCAGCCGCTCGCCACCAGCACGAGCGAGAACGCGTAGGGAAGCACCCGTCTCTTCACCACACCGCAACCTTAGGACCGGGACCTGCTCGTCGTGGGGGCTTTCGCCTACCCGGCGGCGTCGGATCCCGGCCGACTCGGCCGGCCGGGCACAACTCCGACGGCGATCAGGTGCTGCCAGATCGTGGACCGGCCCACCGCCTCGACTCGCGGCTGAGCGCCGGGGCTCGGGACCGTCCCCGGCGGGTCATCGACCCGGTGGACGTTCGTGGCCACCGCACCGGGGCGCGACCGAGGTCTCGACCAGTTCGCGCATCGTCGTGGTGATGCCGGAGGCCAGTTCGGCGTCCACCAGGGTGACCTCGGCCAGGAACGCCTCCACGGTCGCCCCGAACGCGCGGACCAGCTCGGTTCGGTCCGGCGTGCGGACGAGCGTGGTGCCCAGCGGTGCCGTCACCTCGGTGGGCAGGTCGTCCATCCCCCGCCCCTGCACCGCGGGCAGACCGTGGCGCAGGCAGGCGAGTGCGAGCACCTGGTCGCGCAGGCCGCTCACCATGTGCTCGGCCTGCCACACCCGGCCGCGCGCGATGCTCGACCTCGCGTGCAGGGCGTGCAGCCAGCCCATTCCGACCAGGTCGAGAGCCAGGGGCGGTCGGCTGCGCGGCACGTCGGCGGCGGTGCCGAACAGCAGGCGGAACGCCGGTTCGGTCGCGCCGAACTCGGCCGGGGGCCAGAACGACAGGTCGACCTGAAGGGTGTCGTGGAACAGGAACACCCGGAACAGCGTGGCGCCGCGCCGGACGTCGAGGTGGTGCACGACGTGGTGCTCGCGGTGCAGGCGATCGGTCCACTCCCGCACCACCTCGTCCACGTCGGCATCCGCGTCCAGGCACAGCGCGAGGTCGATGTCGGACCACTGGTCCTCGCGGTCACGGGCGGCGGATCCCACCAGCGCGGCGCCGGTGATCCGCGGGTCGGCCTCCGCCTCCGCTACCAACGCGGCTCGCAGCCGCTCTCGTCCTTCCGGGGTGAACACGGGACCACACGGTAGGGCCCCGGTCCTCACCGCGGGTGCACGGGTACGTCGGCGTCGTCGCGCAGGTAGACCGGGATGCGCGAACGCGGCGTCGGGGCCTCGATCGTGCGGCCGCCGAGGTGGCGTTCACCGGTGGCGGCGTCGGTCCAGGAACCGCCCGTGGGCAGGTGGACCCGGCGGGTTTCGGCGCCGGGGTGCAGGACCGGGGCGACGAGGAGGTCCGGGCCGAGCAGGAACTGGTCGTCGACGTCCCAGGCGCGCTGGTCGTGGGGGAAGTCGACGAACAGCGGGCGCATCGGTGGCACGCCGGTCTCGTGGGCGACGCGCATCTGCTCCATCACGTAGGGGCGCAGGCGTTCGCGCATCCGGAGCGAGTCCTCGATGGACGCGAGCGCCTCCGGTCCGTAGGACCAGACCTCGTTCGGGCCGCCGGTCATCTCCGCGCCGAACTCACCGCGCGGGTCGCGGTAGCCGTGCAGCCGGAACAGCGGGCAGAACACGCCGTACTGGAACCAGCGGGTGATGAGTTCGCGGTACTCCGGCGAGTCGGGGTCGCCGCCGTGGAAGCCGCCGATGTCCGTTGTCCACCAAGGGATCCCGGCCACCGCGAGGTTGAGGCCCGCGCGGACCTGGGCGCGCAGCGAGTCCCACGTGGCCGGGATGTCGCCGGACCACACGGCCGCGCCGTAGCGCTGGCTGCCCGCCCACGCGGACCGGCTCAGCAGCACCACCTCGTCGTCGCCCTCGGCCAGCAGGCCCTCGTGGAACGCCCTGGCGTGGGCCTGCGGGTAGAGGTTGAAGACCTCCGAGCCCGGACCGGCGTGGAACCGCAGGTTGTGCGGGTGGCCGGGCTGGATCTCCGGCTCGCACGCGTCGAGCCACCACGCCCGCACGCCCTTGTCGTGGTAGTTCCGCTTCACGGCGTCCCACAGGAACCGGCGGGCCTCGGGGTTGGTCGCGTCGTACAGGGCGACCGGCACCTCGGCGTCGAAACCCTTGTCCTTCCACGGGGCGTGCACCGCGAGCCCCTGTTCGGCGCCCACCAGCAGACCCCGGTCGCGCAACGCGGGGAAGTTCTCCGACAGCGGGCTCACGGTGGGCCAGATCGACACCATCAGCTTGGTGCCCATGGCGTCCAGCTCGCGGACCATCGCCTCGGGGTCGGGCCACTCGGCCTCGTCGAACCGCCAGTCGCCCAGGTGCGGCCAGTGGAAGAAGTCGGCGACGATCACCGCGAGCGGCAGGCCGCGGCCGTGGTGCTCGCGGGCCACGGAGAGGAGTTCGTCCTGGGTGCGGTAGCGCAGCTTGGACTGCCAGAACCCGGACGCCCACTCGGGCAGCATCGGCACGTGGCCGGTCGCGTCGGCGTAGTGGCCGAGGATCGCGGCGGGGGAGTCGCCGGTGGTGATCCAGTAGTCGATCTGCCGGGCGTCGTCGGCGACCCAGCGGGTGCCGTTCTCGGCGAGTTCCACCCGGCCGACGGCGGGCAGGTTCCACAGGAACCCGTAGCCGCGGCTGGACAGCAGGAACGGCACGGACACCTCGGCGTTGCGCTGCACCAGGTCCAGCACGAGGCCCTTCTGGTCGAGCCTGCCGTGGGTGCGCTGGCCGAGGCCGAAGATCCGTTCGCCCTCGTACGCGGCGAAGCGCTGTTCCAGCCTGCCGTAACCGCCGCCGGACGGCACGAACAGCCGCGGGCCTGGCCACCAGAAGTGCGCGGGCCGCTCGGCCAGCAGTTCCTCGCCGGTGGCGGTGCGGGTGAACCGCAGCCGGGCGTCGATGCCGGTGTCGGTGTCGACGACCTCGACCGTCGCGGTGAGCGCGCCGACGACCACGCTGCCGGTGCGCTCGTCGGCCGTCACCACCACCGGGACGGGCTTGGGCGCGATCAGCGCGCCGGGCACGTCGTCGCGGATCGCGTGCTGCCCGGCCCGCACCCGCAGGCCGTCCTCCCCCCACGGCTCGACGCGCAGCACCTCGTGCCGCACCGCCACGTCGAGCGCGCGACCGTCGTCGCTGATGGAGATCATGCTGGCTCCCAAGGGATCAGTCCTTCACGGCGCCGCTGGTGAGACCGGCGACCACGAAGCGCTGGGCGATGACGAGCAGGACGGCGGCGGGGACCGACGCCAGGACGGCGGTGGCCATGACGCCGTTCCAGTCGGCGGACTGGTTGCCGACGAACCGGTAGATGCCGACGGTGATGGGCTGGAACGACTGGCCGGTGGTCAGGGTGACGGCGAACAGGAAGTCCGCCCAGGCGAACAGGAACGAGAACAGCCCCGCCGTGACCAGCGCGTTGCGGCTGACCGGCAGGATGATCGAGAAGAACGTCCGCCAGTGCCCGGCACCGTCCACCCGGGACGCCTCCGACAGCTCGCGCGGCACGGACACCATGAACGCCCGCAGCAGCAGGACGGCGAACGGGATCGTGGCCGTCGAGTCGGCCAGCACCAGGCCGAGGTAGCTGTCGATGAGCCCGAGGTTGCCGAACACCGTGTAGAGCGAGTTCGCCATCACGATGCCGGGGATCATCTGCACGATCAGCAGCACGAACACGATCGGCGTCGCACCGCGCACCCTGAGCTGCGCCAGCGCGTACGACGCGGGCGCCGCGACGGCCAGCGACACCACTACGGTGCCGAGCGCGATCAGCACGCTGGACAGCAGGTGGCCGCCCTGGGTGCCGAGCGCCTTGCGGTAGCCGTCCAGCGTTCCGGCCACGGGGAACCAGTCCGGCGAGGGCTTCAGCAGCGCGCCGCTGGGTTGCAGCGAGGCGTTGACCATCCAGTACAGCGGGAACAGCAGGACGGCGACGACCAGCACGCCCACGACGGTCCTGAGGTGCTTCACGACGCCGCCTCCGCCAGCGTGGACCGCAGCGAGCGCAGGTACAGCAGCCCGAAACCGGTCGCCACCAGGATCAGCAGGTTGCCGACCGCCGCGCCCTGGCCGAACGTGAAGTCGCGGAACGACAACGCGTACGACCACGTGGTCAGCGTCTGGGTCGAGTTGGCCGGACCGCCGCCGGTGACGACCATGATCACGTCGAACACCTTGATCGTGTAGACCAGCCCGAGCATCAGCACGATCCCGGTCACCGGGCGCAGCAGCGGCCAGGTGATGTGCCGGAACCGCTGCCACGGCCCGGCCCCGTCGAGTTCCGCCGCCTCGTACAGCGTCGCCGGGATCGCGCGCAGCCCGCCGTGCAGCACGACCAGGTTGAACGGGATGCCGATCCAGATGTTGGTGATGATCACCGCGGGCAGCGCCCACGTGGTGCTGGTCAGCCACGGCACCGGCGCGTCCACCAGGCGCAGCACCGCGTTGAGCACGCCGTGGTCCTGGTCGAACATCCACCGCCACACCGCGCCGCTCACCACCAGCGGCAGCAGCCACGGCAGTAGGAGCAGCGACCGGAGCGTGGCGCTGCCGAGGAACCGGCCGCTGAAGAACACCGCCAGCGCCAGACCGATGCCGAACTGGCAGGCGATCGACCCGACGGTGAACAGCACCGTGTTCAGCGCCGCCGTGGTGAACAGCGGGTTCGCCAGCACGGCCGCGTAGTTCGCCAGGCCGACGAACGGCGCCTCCCCGGTGTAGAACGAGCGGACGGTGTAGTCCTGCGCGCTCATCACGAGGTTCGCGACCAGCGGGTAGCCGAAGAACACCGCCACGTAGAGCAGCACGGGAGCGAGGAACGCGAGCCCCGCGTACCCGGTGCGGCGTCTCGTGGTCCGGCGCTCCTCCGCGAGCACCCCGGTGGCCGTCAGCGTCACGACCCGCTCGTCTGCTGCGCCTGGGCGAGGGCCTGCTCGGCGGGCTGCTGCCCGGTCAGCGACGACTGGATCGCAGCGGCCAGGGCCGCCGACACCTTGGGGTACTTCTCGCCGAGTTCGGCGGTGCGGGAGCGGGCCGTCTCGACCTCTTCGATGAACGCCTTCATGGGTGGGTTCTGGTCGCCGAACTTCTTCGCCACGTCCACTTTGGACGGCACGTAGGCGTGGGCCTTGCTCCACTCCAGCATCGTGGGCTCGGCGAGGACGCAGGACAGCACCTTGCCCGCCGCCTGCTGGGTCCCGCCGCCGGTGACCGGGATCGCGCCGACCTCGCCGCCGAGCGCCACGGTGGGCTTGCCGCCCTTCTGCGGCACGGGGATCGGGACCACGCCGTACTTCAGCGACGTCTCGGCGTCGAGCCGGGCGAGGTTCCACGAGCCGTTGACCATCATGGCCGCGTTGCCCGCCACGAACTGGTCGGCCACGTCGTTCTGGCTCCAGTTCACCACCGACTTCGACGCCGCGCCCGAGTTCACCAGGTCGGTCACGTACCTCAGCGCCTCCACCGACTTCGCCGAGTCCAGCTGCGCCAGGTCGGCGCCGTTGCTCCAGAAGAACGGGAGGAACTGCCAGGTGCCCTCCTCCGAGGGCAGGGCCGAGAACGCGAGCCCGTACTTCCCGCCACCGCTGAGCTTGGTCGCGGCGGCCTTCAGCTCCTCCCACGTCGTCGGCGGCTGCACGCCCGCGGCGGTGAGCAGGTCCTTGTTGTACATCAGCGCGAGCCCGTTCACGCCGGGCGCGAGGCCGTACACCTTGTCCTGGTAGGTGCCCGCCTTGACGATGCTCTCGTAGTACCCGTCGGTGGCGATGCCGTAGTCGGTCAACGGCGTCAGCGCGCCGGTGGCCGCGACCTGCTGGAGCGTCGGGTTGTCGGTGAACAGCAGGTGCGGCAGGGTCTTCGAACTGGCTCCCTGCAACACCTTCGGCAGCATCTGCGCGGCCGGGATCGCCTGCCGCTCGATCTTCACCCCGGTCTGCCGGGAGCACGAGTCCAGGATCTTCTGCCACGCCTCCGAACCCTGCGCGTCGGCGTAGTAGTCCAGTTCGGTGATCGTCGTGGCCGCGCCTTCCGACCCGCCGCCGGGGGCGGGGGTGGGGGAGCAGCCGGTCATCGACAGGGCCATCAGGGCGGTCACGGACAGGGTCCAGCCGCGCTTCGGTGCGCTCATGGTGCGATCTCCTGGGAACGAAGGGGCTCAGGCGTGCGCGGTGCTGTCGCGCACGGTCAGCCGGGGGGCGAGCAGACGGGTCTCCGCGCTGGTGTGGCCGCCCAGGCTGCGGACGGTCATCTCCACGGCGAGCGCGCCGACCTCCTCGGCCGGGATCGCGACCGTGGTGAGGGCGACCGGGTGGTTCTCGGCCATGCTGTCCGGGCAGACCGCGACGACCGACACGTCCTCGGGCACCCGGCGGCCGCGGTGGCGCAGGTCCGAGAGCACGGCGGGCAGCACGGCCTCGTTGTGCACCACCAGACCCGTGACGTCGGGGTGCCGCGCGAACAGCTCGTCCAGCCCCGAGCTGACCGCCTCGTAGGAGTGCCGGCACGACCGGGGCACGGCCTTCACGCCGCGGGCGCGGGCCGCGTCGGTGAAGCCGCGCAGGAACCGCGCCGCGTAGCTGGTGCCGCGTCGGTACACGGCGGGGGACGGGCCGATCAACGCGATGGAGCGGTGCCCCAGGTCGGCCAGGTGGGCCACGCAGATCGCGCCTGCCGCGGTGAAGTCGAGGTCCACGCACGGCAGCCCGCTCGGCGAGTCCGGCGCGCCGATCAGGACCACCGGCCGGTCGAGCGCGAGCAGCATCGGCACGCGCGGGTCGTCGCTCTCCACGTCCATGACGATCAGCGCGTCGGCCAGCGCCGAGGACGCGACCCGTTGCAGCGCGGCGGGTCCCTCGTCCTTGGTGAGCAGCAGGACGTCGTGGTCGTGGTCCCGCGCCGCCTTCACCACCGAGGCGACGAACTGCATCACCACGGCCACGTTGAGGTCGGTGCGCAGCGGCACGACGAGCGCGAGCACGCTGGTCCGGCTGCTGGCGAGCGCCCGCGCCCCGGCGTGGGGGTGGTAGCCGAGCCTGCGGATGCTCTCCTCGACGAGCCTCTTCGTCTTCGGTGAGATCGAGCGCTTGCCGCTGATCACGTACGAGACCGTGCTGGGCGCGACACCCGCCGCACGGGCGACCTCGTGGATCGTGACCATGGCGTGCTCCTCGTCGTCGAAGCGCATCGATTTCGTTCGAAGGTAAGTGAAGCGGCAGATCCGCACAACCTTTTTCGATTATTCGACGGCTATTCGACTGTCGAATTCGTCGAACGCCCAGGTCGTGTCCGATTCAGTAGCTCCATAGCAGGTCAGAGGGTTGAGAAAGGCTGCTCCGAACGCTCCTTGACCCCCTTGTGACACCGGTGCAATAGTGCTGGGCGGTCCTGGGTGGATTTCATCGAACCGATTCGACGAACGATCTCCTGCGAGGGTGGAAACATGGGCGGAACACCGGTGGGGCGCGTCCTGGCACTGATGGTGGCCGCGGTGCTGGCGGCCCCCGTGGGCGTCACGTCGGCCGCCCCGCTCCCGTTCCGCGACCCGGACCTCCCGCTCGCCGCGCGGGTCGACGACCTGCTCGGCCGCCTCACCCCCGACGAGAAGGTCTCGCTGCTGCACCAGTACCAGCCCGCGATCCCACGACTGGGCATGGCGGTGTTCAAGACCGGCACCGAGGCGCTGCACGGCGTGGCGTGGTCGACGGACTACGACCACAACGGCGACGTCGTCTACGCCGATGGAACCGTGTTCCCCCAGGCGCTCGGGCTCGGCACCACCTGGAACCCGGACCTGGTGGAGAGGATCGGCACGGCCGTGGGCACGGAGGCCCGCGGCTTCCACGCGCGCAACCCCACGGTGTGGGGCCTCAACGTGTGGGCGCCGGTGGTGAACCTGCTGCGCGACCCGCGCTGGGGGCGCAACGAGGAGGGCTACTCCGAGGACCCGCTGCTGACCTCCCGGATCGCCACCGCGTACGGCGGCGGGATGCAGGGCGAGGACCCGGACCACCTGCGGACCGCGCCGACGCTGAAGCACTACCTGGCCTACAACAACGAGGTCGACCGGGCCACCACCAGTTCCTCGGTGCCGCCGAGGATCCTGCACGACTACGACCGGCAGGCGTTCGAGCCGGTGCTGCGGGCCGGTGCGGCGAACGCCGTGATGCCGTCCTACAACCTGGTCAACGGCAGGCCCACCACCGCCGACCCCGATCTCGACGCCGCCGTGCGGACCTGGTCGGAGCGGGACATCGCGATCGTGAGCGACGCGGGCGCCCCGACGAACCTGGTGAACTCCCAGAAGTACTTCGCCACCAAGGCGGACGCGGCGGCGGGTGCGATCAAGGCCGGGCTGGACAGCTTCACCGACGACGGCGTGAACGGCGTCCCCACCACCACGGCGGTGAAGGAGGCGCTGGCGCGGGGATCGCTCACCGTCGCGGACGTCGACGACGCCGTGCGGCACCTGCTGTCGCTGCGCTTCCGCCTGGGCGAGTTCGACCCGCCGGGCCGCGACCCGTACGCGGGGATCACGCCGGACGTCATCGGCGCGCCCGAGCACCGGGCGCTCGCCCGCCAGACAGCCGCCGAGCAGGTGGTGTTGCTGCGCAACGAGAAGAAGACCCTCCCGCTCAACGCGGACCAGCTCGAGAAGGTCGCCGTCGTCGGCCCGCTGGCCGACACCCTCTACGAGGACTGGTACAGCGGCACGATGCCGTACCGCGTCACCCCGTTGCAGGGCATCCGGGAGCGGTTCGGCGGCACGGTGGCGTCCACCGAGGGCGTGGACCGGATCGCGTTGCGGAACCCCGCCACCGGCCGCTACCTGACGGCGTCGACCGACCCGGCGGGCGGCGCGCTGGTCGAGACCGGCGGCGCGGCGGGCGCCGGGCAGTCGTTCGACGTGTTCGACTGGGGCGCCGGGAAGTCCACCCTGCGGACCCTCGCGAACGGCAAGTACCTCACCTACTCCGGCGGGACGCTGGTCAACAACGCCACCCAGCCCAACGGCTGGTTCGTCCAGCAGCAGCTCGAGCTCGCCGCGCAGCCGGACGGGTCGGTCGTGGTCGAGTACGCGGGCAACGAGGTCACCCAGCCCTGGTTCGGGCCCAACAGGTTCGCCGTGGTCGGCGCGGACGGCGTGCTCCGGTTCTCCTCGCCCGACGCCGCCGGCGCGACGAAGTTCTCCCGCGAGGTGCTGTCCAGCGGTGTCGACGCGGCCGTCGCGGCGGCGGCCGGTGCCGACACCGCGGTGGTGGTCGTGGGCAGCATGCCGTTCATCAACGGTCGCGAGGACAACGACCGCACCAGCACCGAACTCGCGCCCGCCCAGATGGCGCTGGTCGACGCCGTCCGCAAGGCCAACCCCAACACCGTCGTGGTGGTGGAGAACAGCTACCCCACCACCGGCTGGGACACCCACACCGTCCCCGGTCTGCTGTGGACGACCCACGCGGGCCAGGAGACCGGGCACGCGCTCGCGGACATCCTGTTCGGCGACCGGAACCCCAGCGGGCGGCTCACCCAGACCTGGTACGCCTCCGACGCGGGCCTGCCGAGCATCCTCGACTACGACATCGCCAAGACCGGCATGACCTACCAGTACTACCGGGGCCGGCCGCTCTACCCGTTCGGCTACGGCCTGAGCTACACGTCATTCCGCTACGACAACGTGCGGGTCGACCGGCCCGTCACGACCGCGAACGGCGTGGTGCGGGTCCGGGTCGACGTGACCAACACCGGTGACCGGGACGGCGCGGACGTCGTGCAGCTCTACACCAGCGCCCGCGACGGCCGCGCCCCGAAGGCGGACAAGCGGCTGCGGGCGTTCCGGAAAGTCGAGGTCCCCGCGCGCCAGCGCCGGACCGTCACGCTCACGGTCAAGGCCGCCGACCTGGCGACCTGGGACGTGACGCGGGAGCGGTCCGTGGTGGAGGGCGGCCGGTACGACTTCTCCGTGGGCCGTTCGGCCACCGACATCGTGCGCACCCTGCCCGTGGACGTCGCCGCGGAGCGGATCCCCGACCGTGACCTCCGGAAGCCGACCCAGGCGCAGAACTTCGACGACTACGCGGGCGTCACCCTCACCGACACCAGCAGGTCGGGTGGCACGTCGGCGTCGGTCGCGGCGGGCGGGTGGCTCGCCTACCGCGACTCCCGCCTGGCCAACGCCAAGGGCATCGAGGTGACCGCCTCCAGCCCGAACGGGGCTCGTCTCACGGTTCGCTTGGACGACCCTGTCAACGGCCGCGTGCTGGGCGTCGTGGCGCTCCCGGCGACCGGCGACCACTACGCCTACCGCTCGGCGACCGCCGAACTGGCCGGGGCGTCCGGCACGCACGACGTGTTCCTCGTGTTCGACGCCCCGGCGGTGGTGTCGACGTTCCGGCTGACCCGCTGACCCGTCACCCGGTCGGGCGGACTCGGCGTCGCCGGGTGTCGCCCGACCGGTTCAGCCAGTAGACAGGGTGCGGGACTCCGAACCGCTGAGGGCTGGCACACATGGACAAGCGCACGACGGCCCGGATCTGGTTCGGCGTCACCGCCCTGGTCGTCCTCGTCGGGCTGGTCGTCCAGATGGTGCTGAGCGGGAGCAGCGGCAGGGGCGATTCGGTCGGGGCTCGGCTGTTCACCATGTATTGCTTCTTCACCGTGCAGTCCAACGTGATCGTCTGCGTCACGACCGGGCTGCTCGCGGTGGACCCGGACCGGCCGTCCACGGTGTTCCGCGTCTTCCGCCTGGCGGGCCTGGTCGGCATCGCCGTGACCGGCATCGTCTTCCACGTCGCCCTGGCGGGGCTCCAGGAGTTGCAGGGCTACGCGGCGCTGGCGGACTTCCTGCTGCACACCGCGTCGCCGCTGCTGACCGTCGTCGGCTGGCTGCTGTTCGGGCCACGGGCCCCCGCCGGCCTCCGCGTCGTCCTGCTCTCGCTCGTGTTCCCGTTGGCGTGGCTGGTGTTCACGCTCGTCCGAGGCCCGTTCGCGGACTTCTACCCGTACCCCTTCCTGGACGTGCGGGTGCACGGCTACCCGGTGGTGCTGGTCAACTGCGTCGTCGTCGGGCTCCTGTTCGGCGCGCTGGCGGCGGGCGCGGTCGCGCTGGACCGGGTGCTGGGTCGCCGCGCTACCGGGGCAGCGGGATCTCGAAGTGCACGGTCTGGAAGCTGATCGGGTCGCCGTCGCGGTTGTCGTGGACCTCGGTGGCCGCCGACCGCCAGAACGGTTCGGCGCCCTCGATCCGGGTGTCGGTGTGCAGGTACAGCCGTTCGTAGCCCGGGATGTCGGCGACGAACTCCGTCGCCAGCGCCACCAGTGCCTTCGCCAGGCCGCAGCGGCGGTGCTCGGGTCGGACGTACACGCGGAACAGCTGCGCGGTCGGCCCGGCCGGGTAGCGCTCGGCCAGCCACGCCGGGTGCGGCGGGCTCTTCGGCGCGGTCGAGCGGACGCCGGTGGTGGCCACGACCTCGTCGCCCTTGGCCGCCACGAACAGCGCGTGCCGCTCGGGGACCAGGTACGACCCGGCCAGGTCGACCACGTCGGCGTGCCAGTCGGGCCGGTAGCCGTAGCCGAACTCGTGGTAGAAGGTGTCCAGCATGACGCTGCGCGCGCCCGGCAGGTCGGCCTCGGTCGCGAGCCGCACCTCGTAGGGGCCGACTTCGCGGTGGTACCTGGTCACTTCCGCTTCTCCTCTGTCGTGTCGATCGCCCGGCCGAGCAGGCCGGTGGTCACCGGGTGGGTGGGGGAGCCGAGCACGGCGCGGGCCGAGCCGGATTCGACGACGCGGCCCTCGTGCAGCACCGCGACGCGGTCCGCGAGCCGGGCGACGACGCCGAGGTCGTGACTGATCAGCACCAGCGCGCAGCCGTGGGCCGCGCGGAGGTCCGCGAGCTGGTCCAGCAGCGCGGAACGGGTCGGGGCGTCCAGGCCGGAGGTGATCTCGTCGCAGATCAGCACGGCCGGGCGGGCAAGCAGGGCCCGGACGAGCGCGGCGCGCTGGAGTTCACCGCCGGACAGGCCCGCGGGCCGCCGTGCCGCCGTGCGCTCGTCCAGGCCGACCCCGGACAACTCCGCCAGCGCGGTCCGCCGAGCGTCCGAAGTGGACGATCCGCGCAAGCGCACGGCGGTGCGGGCGATCTGGTCGAGCACGCTCCGGTGCTCGTCGAACGACCCGCGGGCGTCCTGGAACACGTACTGCACCGCCGCCAGGTCGGTTTCGGCGCGGCGGCGCAGCGACCGGGCGAGCGCGCGGCCGTTGAGCAGCACGTCCCCGGTGCGGTTCTCGTGCAGTCCGGCGACGCACCGGGCGAGGGTGGTCTTGCCGCTCCCGGACCGCCCCACGACGGCCAGGCACTCGCCCGCGCCGACCGCCACGTCCACGCCGTGCAGCACGGTCGCCCCGCGGTGCCGGGCGGTCAGATCGAGGACCTCCAGCCGTGGCGCGGTGTTCGGGGTTTCGGCGGGCACAGTCACGCGCGGCTGGGCGGCGACGAGGGCCCGCGTGTACGCGTGCCGGGGCCGGATCAGTACGTCGTTCGCCGGCCCCGCCTCCACGACCCGGCCCGCGCGCAGCACCACGACCTCGTCGGCCAGCGCCCGGACCACGTCGAGGTCGTGCGCCAGCAGCACGACGGCCACGCCCTGCGCCACGACCGCCGCCAGTTCGTCCACGACCTCCGCGCGGGTGATCGGGTCCTGACCCGTGGTGGGCTCGTCGGCCACGAGCACCGCCGGGTCGCCGACCAGCGCCTGCGCGAGTACCACCCGTTGCTGCTGCCCACCGGAGAGCTGGTGCGGGTACCGGCGCAGCAACTCCACCGGCACCCGTGCCCGGCGCAGTGCCGTGGCCACCAGGTCGTGACCGTCGTGCAGCGCGGCGATCTCGCGGAACACCTCACCGATCCGCCGGACGGGGTTGAGCGCGCTCGCCGGGTGCTGCGGCACGAACCCGACCCGCCCGGTCACCGACACCCGCCCCGTCACGACGACCCCCGGCGCGTGCTCGCCGAGCAGCGCGAGACCGGTGGTGGTCTTGCCGCTGCCGGACGCGCCGACCAGGGCGAGCACCCGGCCCGCCGACAGGGCGAAGCCCACGCCGTCCAGCAGGGTGCGGGACCCGGCGACGGCGCGCAGGTCCTCCACGTGCACGACGGGGGTCAACCGAGGGCCTCCGAACTTGTGCGCAGGGCGCGGTCGAACACGAGGTTGAGCCCGATCGACAGCGCCACGACCAGCAGCGCGGGCACGACGACCGCCCACGGCTGGAGGACCAGGCCGCCGCGGTTGCGGTCGACCATGACGGCCCAGTCGGCGGCGTCGGGCGGCACACCGACACCGAGGAAGCTCGCCGACGCGACCAGGTACAGCGCGCTGGTCAGCCGGGTGCCGACGTCCGCGGCCACCGTGCGGAGCACGGACCGTCCGGTGTAGACGATCGACGTCCGCCACCACGACTCCCCTTGCAGGCGCATGGCTTCCAGCGCGGG
>DATMCA010000473.1:0-3373 GCA_035559015.1 Umezawaea sp.
GCTACCGCAAGCTGGACGAACTGGCGGGCGAGCCGCTGACCGCGCCCGTCGAGGTCGGCGAGGACTCGACCGCGCTGCTCCAGCTCACCAGCGGCTCCACGGCCGACCCGAAGGCCGTGCGGATCACCCACGGGAACCTGATGTCCAACGCCTACGCGATGCGCACGGCCGCGGCGCTCGACACGGCGACCGACACGATGATCTCGTGGCTGCCGCTGTTCCACGACATGGGCATGGTCGGCTTCCTGACCATCCCGATGCTGTTCGGCATCGAACTCGTCAAGGTCACCCCGGTCGACTTCCTGGCCCGCCCCACCCTGTGGCCGGACCTGATCAGCCGCTACCACGGCACCATCACCGCCGCCCCGAACTTCGCGTACTCGATCGCGGCCCGCCGGATGTCGACCGTCGAGGACGACAACGCGTTCGACCTGACGTCGATGCGGCTGGCGCTCAACGGCGCCGAACCGATCGACGCGGTCGCCGTGCGCGCGTTCACCGACGCGGGCGCGCGGTTCGGCCTGCGGCCGGAGTCGATCATGTGCGCGTACGGCATGGCCGAGGTGACGCTGGCCGTGGCGTTCGCGCCGGTGTTCACCGGTCTCGCGGTCGACGTGATCGACCCCGACCAGCTGGAGGCCGAGCACCGCGCGGTGCCGGTGTCCGAGGACACGCCCAACGCCCGGACGTTCCCGCTCCTCGGCCCGCCGGTGCCGGGGCTGGAGGTGCAGGCGATCGACGAGGAGCGCAACGTCCTCCCCGAGCGCCACGTGGGCCAGCTGCGGGTGCGCGGCGAAGCCGTGACGCCCGGCTACCTGACCGTGGACGGGCCGCTCGCGACCCAGAACGCCGAGGGGTGGCTGGAGACCGGCGACGAGGGGTACGTGGTCGACGGGCAGATCGTGGTCTGCGGTCGGCGCAAGGACGTGATCATCATGGGCGGGCGCAACATCTACCCGACCGACATCGAGCGCGCGGCCTGCTCCGTGGAAGGCGTCCGGCCCGGCAACGCGGTCGCCGTCCGGCTGGAAGCGGGGACGCGGCGGGAGCGGTTCGCCGTCGTGGTCGAGTCGAAGTCCGCGGGCGACGAGGAGGTCGAGAAGGTGATGCGCAAGGAGATCACCTCGCGCGTCGTGGACGCGGTCGGGCTGCGGCCGTTCTCGGTGGTCGTGCTGAAGCCGGGCAGCCTGCCCAAGACGCCGTCCGGGAAGCTCCGCCGCTCGGCCGCGACGGCGCTGGTGCCCGCCGGCTGAGCTGGCTGAACCAAGCGGAACTCGTGCTCGGTGGAACTCGTGCTCAGTGGAACTTGTTCTCAGTGGAACTTGTTCTGGGCAGCTTCGAGGCCGTCGGTGAGCAGGGCCTCGACGGCGTCGGCGGTGCGGTCCAGCTCGAACGCGAGTTCCTTGCGCTCCGCGGCGGAGAAGTCGCGCAGGACGTAGTCCGCCGGGTCCATGCGGCCCGGCGGGCGGTCCACGCCGAACCGGACGCGGAGGTAGTCCTTCGTGCCCAGGGACTTGGTGATGGAGCGCAGGCCGTTGTGGCCGTTGTCGCCGCCGCCGAGCTTCATCCGGATCGTGCCGTAGGGCAGGTCCAGCTCGTCGTGCACCACGATGACGTCGACGGGCGCGACCTTGAAGAAGTTCGCGGCGCCCGCGACCGGGCCGCCCGAGAGGTTCATGAAGCTGCGGGGCTTGGCCAGGACCACGCGACGCCCCGCGAGGCGGCCCTCGACGATCTCGGCGCCGCCCTTGTGGGCCTTGAACTTGCCGCGCACGCGGGCGGCCAGCTCGTCCAGCACCAGGAACCCGACGTTGTGGCGGTTGCCCTCGTACTTCGGGCCGGGGTTGCCCAGACCGACCACCAGCGCCAACTCATCGGCCACGGAAGCGCAACTCCTGCTCAAGGGTGTCCAACAGGGCGTCCACCGCCTGCACCCGGTAGCCGCGCCGGAGCCCCGACGTCGTGCTGAACCTGGTGTTGCGGACCTCGCCGGCGGTCATCCTGGAACGACCGTCCAACGCGGCGGCGGCCCGCCCGAGGAAGGCGTCCACCTCGACCCGATCGTAGCCGTTCGACGCCCTCGGCAGCTTCACGGCGATCAGGTCCTCGCCGCTGCGCAAACCGGTCGGCGGCACGTAACCCGCCCGCATCTGCCGTTCCACGCGGGCGAGGAAGTCGTCCACCGGACGCGGGTCGTAGCCGCGCTGGTCCGCCACGGCGCGGTGGAACACCACTGAACGCACCTCGTCCGGGTGAACCCTGATTCGACCGGACAACGCGTCCGCCAGCCGCCGCAGGAAGCCGTTGACCTGCTCGACGTCGTACCCCTGACCCGCGCGGGCGTGCCGGGGGAACTTCACCGTCCGCAGGTCGGCGGGGCTCAAAGCATCTTGATCATGGTAGACGAACGGCACCCCACCCTCGCGGTCGTGCGGGGGTGGGGTGCCGTTCGATCTGCCCGACGTGATGGGGCTCAGCTTTCCTCGGTGGCCTCAGCGGCCTCGTCGTCCGGCGTGTCCGCGGCCTGTGCGGCGTTGACCGCCACGACCAGGGCCTCGGGGTCCGTGACGAGGGTGACGCCCTCGGGCATGACCAGGTCCGAAGCGTGGATCTGGGTACCGGCCTCGAGCCCGGAGATGGTGAACTCCACCTGCTCCGGGATGTTCAGCGCGTCCGCCTCGATCGACAACGAGGTGATGTCCTGCGTGAGCAGGGTTCCGGGCGCGCTTTCGCCGACGAGCACGATGGGAAGGTCGACCGTGACCTTCTCGCCGCGGCGGACCAGGAGCAGGTCCACGTGCTCGATGTAGTTCTTCAGGGGGTGCGTGGTGACGGTCTTGGTCAGCGCCAGCTCGGTCTCGCTGTCGATGGCCAGCGTCAGAACGGCGTTGCTGCCGTTTTCACGGATCACACGGGCGAACTCAAGTGCCGGCAGAGCCAGGTGCTTGGGGTCGGAGCCGTGGCCGTAGAGGACTGCGGGGATCTTGCCTGCGCGGCGGGTGCGGCGGGCAGCGCCCTTGCCGAACTCGGTGCGCTGCTCGGCAGCGAGACGGACCTCGGACACGGTGGGGCTCTCCTTGTACGTCGGGCGGGCTAGGCGGGGGCGGCAGCCTGCGGCGGCGAGCAGCGCGGTGCGCGGAAGAAGACAGACACGCGCGGCATCAAAGCCGCCGCGTCGATCACGCCGAACGTGATGCTCGCCCTCGCCGAGGCAACCTGAGCAGTGTAGGCCGGGAATTGGTGGAGCCCTAATCGGGGTGGGGGTGGGGCTCTTTCGGGTGACGTTGGGTGGGGTGGGTGAGGGGTGAGGGGGCGATGGGTGAGAGGGGAGGGGGTGAGGTGGGGAGAAGCGAGGGAGGTGGGGTGGGGTGAG
>DATMCA010000474.1:0-5890 GCA_035559015.1 Umezawaea sp.
TGGGCCGAGTACATGTCGTAGGCGGTGAGCATGGCCCACCGGCGACCTTCTGACTTCATCGCCTGCAGGTGCGGGATCCGCACGCGCCGAGGCGAGTCGGCCGCAGACGTCGCTCCGGCGCCGTACGGGTTCGGCTGTTCGGCGGAGGAGGCGTCGATCATGGCGCGAGCATACGGCGCGTCCTACCAGCGCGTTCCGTTACCTCGGTGAAACAGGCATGCGGCAGGATCGACACATGAACCGTCAGGAAGAGTTCGTGCTGCGCACCATCGAGGAGCGCGACATCCGCTTCGTCAGGCTCTGGTTCACCGACGTGCTCGGCACCCTCAAGTCTGTGGCGGTCGCGCCGGCGGAGCTCGAGGGCGCCTTCGCGGAGGGGATCGGCTTCGACGGTTCCGCGATCGAGGGCTTCGCCCGCGTCTACGAGGCGGACATGCTGGCCAAGCCCGACCCCTCGACCTTCCAGATCCTGCCGTGGCGCGGAGACCCGCCCGGGACGGCCCGGATGTTCTGCGAGGTCCAGATGCCCGACGGGTCGCCGAGCTTCGCCGACCCGCGGCACGTGCTCCAGCGGGCCCTCGACAAGGCGGCGAACCTCGGCTTCACCTTCTACACCCACCCCGAGATCGAGTTCTTCCTGCTCAAGCCGGAGCCCGGCGCCGACGGGCGGCCCGTCCCGGTCGACGACGCCGGCTACTTCGACCACGTGCCCCACGGCACCGGCCACGACTTCCGACGCGCGGCGATCACGATGCTCGAGAACATGGGCATCTCGGTCGAGTTCAGCCACCACGAGGGCGCGCCCGGCCAGCAGGAGATCGACCTCCGCTACGCCGACGCCCTGACCATGGCGGACAACGTCATGACGCTGCGCTACCTGGTGAAGGAGGTCGCGATCACCCAGGGGGTGCGCGCCTCGTTCATGCCGAAGCCGTTCTCCGACCAGCCCGGTTCGGGGATGCACACGCACGTCAGCCTGTTCGAGGGCGACCGGAACGCGTTCTACGACGCCGAGGACCCCTACCAGCTGTCGGACACCGGCAAGGCGTTCGTCGCGGGCCTGCTCAGGCACGCCCGTGAGATCTCCGGCGTGACCAACCAGTGGGTGAACTCCTACAAGCGGCTCATCGTCGGCGGTGAAGCCCCGACGGCGGTCTGCTGGGGCCACGCGAACCGCTCCGCGCTCGTGCGCGTGCCGATGTACTCGCCCGGCAAGTCGGCGTCCCGCCGCGTCGAGATCCGCTCGCTCGACTCGGCCTGCAACCCGTACCTGGCGTACTCGGTGATCCTGGCCGCGGGCCTCAAGGGCATCCAGGAGGGCTACGAGCTGCCGCCGCCCGCCGAGGACGACGTGTGGTCGCTCACCGATCGCGAGCGCCGGGCCGCCGGGTACGCGAACCTGCCGCAGAACCTGGGGGAGGCGCTGACCGAGATGGAGAACTCGGAGCTGCTGCCCGAGGCCCTCGGGGAGCACGTCTACGACTTCTTCCTGCGCAACAAGCGCACCGAGTGGGACGCCTACCGGCGCAGCGTCACCCCGTACGAGTTGCGCTCCCTGTTGCCGGTCTTGTGAGCGAAAAACCCGTGTGGGTGGTCCACAGCGCACGCCCGGAAAAGCTAGGTTTGCACACCGTGACAGAAGTTCCGTCCGCAGGTGTCCTGATCGAGCCGGAGCCGGAGACCTCCCTGATCGCGTGCACGGTGGCCACGGCCGCCGAACTGCCCGCGGTGAAGGTGCTCTCCAGCTCCTTCCTGGCCAAGCACCCGGACGCGAAGTTCCTCGCGCTCGTGGTGGACGCCCCGGTGTCCAGCAGAGGGCCGGGGCTGATCACGCCCGCCGACCTGGGCGTGGAACCGGGCGAGCTGGCCGAGCTGGCGACGGCGTGCACGGCCGACCAGCTCTGCGCCGTGCTGCGGCCCCGGCTGCTGGAGACGCTGCTCGCGTCGAACCTGCCGGTGCTGTACCTCGACCCGTGGATCCAGGTGCTGGACTCGGTCACCGAGCCGGTGCTGGCCGCGGTCAAGCGCGGTCCACTGGTGCTCGTGCCGCGCGCGCTGCGGCCGCTGCCGGACGACGGCCTGCGCCCGGACCCCGCCGAACTGCTGGAGACGGGCGTCTTCGACCCCGGCTTCCTCGTCGTCGCGCCCGGCGCCGAGCCGTTCCTGCACAACCTCGCGGCACAGCTGCGCCGCACGCCGGACGCGACGAAGGCCGTGCTCGACACGGCCCCCGCGCTGGTCAACCACCACGTGCTGCGCGACTCCACCATCGGCCTGTCGGTGTGGAACGCCAACCACCGCGAGCTCTCGCGCGGCGAGGACGGCGTGATGACCATCCTCGGCACCCCGCTGCGGACGGTCCACTTCGCCGGGTTCGACCCGAAGCGCCCGTGGCTGCTGTCGGCCGACTTCGCCGAACGGCCGCGCACCCTGCTGTCCGAGCACCAGCTGCTCGCCGACCTGTGCACGACCTACCGCGCGGAGCTGGTGACCCGCGGGTACACCGTGCAGCCCGTCCCGTACGGCTTCGGCTCGCTCGTCGACGGCACCCCGATCCCCGACGAGCTGCGCGTCGACTACCGCGAGGCGAGCCGCCGCAAGGCCCCGCCGCCCGCGTTCGGCGAGGACGGCGGCGCGGCGTTCCTGGCCTGGGCCTCCGAGCCCGTGCCCGACCTGCGCGGCAGCACGCGCTGGTCCGCCGCGGTGTGGCGGGCCGACGAAGCGCTGCGCAAGCAGTTCCCCGACCCGTTCGGCGAGGACGCCGCCGCGTTCCGCGAGTGGTGCGCCGGGGTCGGTGTCGCGAGTGGCCGCCTGCCGGTGCCCGCCGTGCCCGGCCCGGCCGTGGTCGCCCCCGCCCTGCTCGACCAGCTCGGCGTGTCCGTGCTGGGGGAGGGCCCGGTGGCTGCGCTCGTCCTGGACCTGGCCCGCGCGTCCGGCCTGCCGACGTCCACCACCGCCGGCTACCCGGTGGTCGTGCGGGTCGGCGGCGAGGAGAACGTGCCCGCGGACCGCTTCGTCGTGGACTACGGCATCGACGCCGGGGCGCACGAGGAACGGCACACCGCCCAGGAGCTGTGGGTGCCGTCCGAGGCGACCCGCGCCGCCTCCGAACGCATCGGCGGTCCGGTCGTGCGCGTGGTGCCGCTGCCCGTGCGCGACACCGGTGAACGCGAACCGCGCGAGGAGGGGGACCGCGACGTGGTGTTCGGCGCGCTCGCCGACCACGCCGTCGACCGCGCGGGCAACGTCCTGGGCGCCGTGTCGGCGTTCCTCGGCGCGTTCCCCGACCGCCACGACGTGCGGCTGCTGATCTCCGTGACCGGCGCCGCCGAGCACCCGGAGGCCGCCGAGCGCCTGCGCCTGGCCACGGCCGCCGACCCGCGGATCGTGCTGGTCGAGGACGAGCCGATCCCGGACACCGTCGACTGCCTCGTGACGCTGCACCGCGGCGGGGCGTGCGACCGGATCTCGCGGCACGTGGCCGAGCTGGCGGTGCGCGGCATCCCCGTGCTGCTCAGCGACCACGGCGCCGTGGCCGAGCTGTTCGACAAGGACTCCGCGGTGCTGGTCCCGTGCCACCAGGGCGGAGCCGAACCGGACGTCCAGGCCGCGTCCAAGCTCATCCGCAGCCTCGCCGCCGACCTGCCGACCGCCGTCGCCATCGGCGCGGCGGGCCGCGAGCACCTGCTGCACACCCGCTCGCTCGCCCGCGTCGGCGACCAGCTCCGCGAACGCGTCGAGCACGCGTACCGCGGCTGGCGCGCGCGCCGCTCCGCCGCGAACCCGGCCGCCGCCGTCGACCCGCTCCGCGCGCTGCACTCGGCGAAGCACGCGCTGCTCCGGCAGCCGGACACCACGTCCGCGAGCCGGATCCCGATGGCTCCCGCGCTGCGCAAGGTCGTGCTGCGCGTGCTCGACCACTACGACAACCACATGCGCGAGGTCCTGACGACGCTGGTCGACGGGGTGGAGCGGACCGCGAGCGAGCTGGTCCGCCGCCAGGAGGACATCAAGGCGGGCGTCGGGTTCGGCGAGCTGGAGGTCGTGCGCGCCGAGGTCGAACAGGTCTCCGAACGCCAGGCGCACCTCAACGACCAGCTCGTGGGGACCGACGACAGCGTCGTGCGGACGCGCGCGGACATGGCCGCCCAGACCAGGCGGCTGCGCGAGATCGAGGACGCCGTCGTGGGGGAGGCGACCAAGCGCGCGAAGCAGAACGAGGCGCTCGGCTCCCGGCTGGACAAGCTGACCCACGCGCTGGACCGCACGCTGGACCGGATCGACGCGCTGGAGTCCAAGGTCGTGGAGGTGCTGCGCGACCGCGACCACCGGCTCGACGCCGGGGTGCGGGCCGCCAGCCAGGCCCAGCTGACCGCGGACGCGCTGCGCCGGGTCGTCGTCCGCGAGCACGAGCGGCACAGCGAGACCGAACCCGAGGTCCGGAGCTCCCTCGTGCTCACCGACGTGGGCCTGCTGCGGCTGCCCGCCGACGACGCGTTCATGCTGCCGCTGCTCTCCAGCAACGGGGTGTGGGAGCCGGAGCTGTCCGAGATGATCGACTCGCTGGTCGAGCCGGACGGGATCTTCCTCGACATCGGCGCGTACATCGGCTATCAGACGGTCCGGATGCTCAGCAGGCTCGGCACCAGCGGCGCCGTGGTCGCGGTCGAGCCGTCGGCCGGTGCGATGGAGCTGCTGAAGCACAACGTCGAGGTGAACCTGCCCGACCGGATCGGCGAGCGGCTCATCGTCGTCGAAGCGGCGGCTTGGGAGAGCGCGGGCCAGCTGCGCGGCGAGCCGGCGTTGACCGGCGGCATCTCCGTCGAGCCGGTGGCCGAGGACGCGCCCGCCGAGGTGACGCGCGTGCGCGCCACCCGGTTGGACAAGGAACTGGAGGAGATGCCCGAACTCCACGGGATGAGCCTCTCGGTCGTCCGGGTCGACGCGCCCGGCCGGGGGCACCGCGCGTTGGCGGGACTCGTCCGGCTGCTGCGCAAGGACCGGCCGCACGTTTTCCTGGAGTTCTCCGCGTCGGCGACGCAAGGGTTCGGGGACGACCCGGTGACGGTGCTCAAGGAGTTCCGCATGTGGGGGTACGACCTGGTGCCCGTCGCGACCAAGCAGCCCGCGCTCCCCGAGCAGATCGTGTCGGCGATGGAAGGTCTCCGGTCGATCACGTTGTGGCTCCGGCCGCGGCCCGTGCAGGCCAAAGCACCGGGTCCGGAGGTCGCCGTACCCGTTCGGCAGGCCGCTGACCAGGCGATTTGACTTCTGTCCGCACCATGCGTAACTTTCTCCAAGTCGCACGAGCCACACCGGGTCGAGCGGGGGTTGACTCCGCGTTCCGAACCGAGTAGCGTCTGTGGCCGCCCCCGAACCAAAACTTTTGAGACAAAAGCGCTGTGCGCCAATTTGACTTGAAAGTGGCGGATCGGATAGAACTTCCCAGAACTAAATGAACTCCAGTTCCCTGCTGGACCGGTTTCCTCCAAGAAGCCGATTTGACAAGGGAAATGCGGTTCGGATAGCGTCTGGAACATACAAAACTGAATGCGAAGCGAGTTTCTGCTGAGCGAAACGGTCCGAAACGGCCGATTTGACAAGGCGAAAACGAAGTTGCTAAGCTTCAGACACAAACGAAATACCGAAGCAAAACAAACGCCCCGGATCGGGTCGCCGAAAGCGACAAGAGATGGTGTGCGCGTGTTCTTTGAGAACTCAACAGCGTGCCGAATAGCCAGTAACTTATATGAACCCAGTCAATGGGTTTCCTTTGAGATCAAACTGGACAACTGACATTACTTGTCAGTGATTGTTCGGAGCGATCAAACAATTCATTATTGGAGAGTTTGATCCTGGCTCAGGACGAACGCTGGCGGCGTGCTTAACA
>DATMCA010000475.1:0-4243 GCA_035559015.1 Umezawaea sp.
GTTCGCCGGTCTGGTCCACCACAGGTCGGGTGCGGGCCGGGCGGAGTTCCCCGGAACTTCGGGCGTCGCCCGGCCGACCGTTGGGGGTAGGCGAGAACAGGAGAGCGGGAAAGCAGATGAGCGGCAAGAACGCCACGCGCAAGCGCGGCAGCAAGGCAGTGGCGCAGGCCAGGAGCGCAGGGGGCAACCGGGTCGCGGTCATCGCGGGTGTCGTGGTCGTGGCGGTGCTCGCGGCCGTCGTCGTCGGCGCCGTGATCTTCTCGGGGAAGAAGGAGGCCACACAGACGCAGACCGGCGGCATCCCCGTCGTGTCGGCGGGCGTGGCGGACGTGCCCGCGGTGCTGGAGGAGCAGACCGGCACGGTCGTGATCGGCAAGGCCGACGCGAAGGCGACCGTCGACGTCTACGAGGACTTCCTCTGCCCGATCTGCGGCACCTTCGAAGCGCAGAACGACAAGCAGATCGACGAGGCGCTGACCAGCGGGAAGCTGAAGGTGCGCTACCACCTCGTCAACCTGCTCGACTCGAAGTCCAAGCCCGCCGGGTACTCGCTGCTGTCGGCCAACGCGGCGCTGTCGGTGGCGAAGAACAACCCGGAGAAGTTCGCGGACTTCCACGCCAGCCTGTTCGGCGCGCAGCCCCAGGAGGGTGGCGCGGGCTACACCGCGGACCAGCTCGTCACGCTGGGCAAGGACCTCCAGGTCGGCGGTACCTACGAGCAGGACGTCCGCGGCGGCGCGTTCGACGAGACCGTGAAGACGGCGTACCAGACGGCGGGTGCGGACCCGGCGCTCCAGCGCACGCAGGGCGGCCAGACGTACTTCGGCACGCCGACCGTCGCGAGCGGCGGCAAGCTCGTGGACATCTCGAAGTCGACCTGGTTGACGGACCTGATCGGGTGACTTGCCCGGAGGCCCGCCTCACCGGCGGGCCTCCGCGAGGGTCGCGAGCATCGCGTTGTAGGCGGCCAGGTCGTCGTCGGAGTGCCGGTCCGACCGGCGGGCCTCGCGGTCGTCCGCACGCGACCACTGCACCAGCAGCGCGATCACGACGACCAGCATGGGCAGCTCGCCGGACGCCCAGGTGATCCCGCCGCCGAGGCGCTGGTCCGCCAGGAGGTCCGGGACCCACGGCAGGGCGAGCGAGCGGTAGAAGTTCGCGCCTATCAGGTCCCGCGCGGACATCAGCACGACGCCGAAGAACGCGTGGAACGGCATGACCGCGAACAGCATCCCGAGCCTGCCCAGGTGCGGCAGTCGGCGCGGACCGGGGTCGACGCCGATCACCGTCCAGTAGAACAGGTAGCCGCTGAGCAGGAAGTGCGTGTTCATCAGCACGTGCGCCCAGTGGAACGGCAGCGCGGCGCCGAACAGCGGTGACAGGTACAGCGCGTAGTAGGAGCCGACGAACAGCACGCACGCCACGACCGGCGTCGTCAGCACCCGCGACACCCGGCAGTGCAGCAACGCGAGCAGCCACTCGCGTGGCCCGTGCTCGCCGGCGGGCAGCGCGCGCAGCGCGAGCGTCACGGGCCCGCCGAGCACGAGCAGCACCGGTGCGAGCATGGTCAACGCCATGTGCGCCACCATGTGGACGCTGAACACGCCCGGCGCGTACCGGCCGATGGCCGACGAGGTGGCGAGCAGCAGGACCGCGCAGCCGAGCAGCCACGCCGTGGTGCGCCCGACCGGCCAGGCGTCACCGCGTCGGCGCAGCACCCGGACCCCCAGCAGGTAACCGGCGGCCAGCACCAGCGCGGCCGTGCCCAGGACGAGGTCGAACCGGGCGGTCCACGGGTCGAACGGCGTCGAGATGTCGTAGCCGATCAGCGAGTCCATCGCCGTGGCCGGGTTGGCGAAGAACTCCGGCGGCGGCTGCCTGGTCAGACCGACGGACACGCCCACGCTCACCGCCAGCAGCACGAGGTCCACGGCCGCCAGGCGCACCGGGCCGGTGGCGCGGCGGCGCAGCACGACGGCCACCAGCCCCAGGGCCGTGAGCAGCAGCACCTTGACCAGCAGCAGCCTCCCGTACAGCGTCGAGAGGAGATCACCGGGTGCCACCAGCACGAGGCCCTGCACGACACCGGAGGCGGCCAGCACGCCCCAGCAGACCGCCGCGACCACGCCGTAGCGGCGGCAGGCGAGGTCGGCGTGCTCCGTGCCACGCCGGACGTGCGCGAGCAGCACCACGAGCGTGCCGAGCCACACCGCCGACGCCACGACGTGCGCCACCGCCGCGTTCGACGCCAGGTCGTGGCCCGCGTCGACGGACGCGTGCCCGGTGACCACCGGCGGCAGCAGCGCGAGCACCGCGGCGGCCAGCAGTGCCACCGCGGTCGGCCAGGTGAGCACCACCCGGCAGCCGACGGAGACCACCAGCGCCAGCACCGCCGTCACGGCCCACGCCTTCGGGCCGTCCAGCGCGGCGAACAACGCCAGGTCCACTTCGGACAGACGTTGGCCGGAGGCGTCCGCGACGTCCAGCGGTACCAAGGCGAACGCCGCCGCGCACCACGCCGTCGCGGCCCACCCGGCGGCCCGCAGCGCCGCGTACCCGCCCGCCGCCAGGACCCCGGATCGCTGCGGTGGCACCAGGAACGCCGCGAACACCAGCGCGCCGACGCACAGCGCGCCCGCGGCGTCGGCCACCAGGCGCACCACGGCGGCGGCGTACCGGACGGCGGCTCCGGGATCGCTGTCGCCGAGCGCCGCGTGCCCGTCGCCGCCGATCAGCGCGACCACCACGACGACCACGGCGGTCGCCGCGAACCAGCCCGAAGCCTTGACCAGTCGATGCACGGACGACCTGTCGTGGGAACGGGCGGGCCGGTTCCGAACTGTGACCACGCGCACGGGAGGGGGTGGTGGCAGGATGCTGGCGTGGATGTTCGGGCGAGGAACAACGTCGTGGTGACGGGCCGTGAGGACGGACCGGTGCTCGTGCTGGCCCACGGGTTCGGGTGTGACCAGAACCTCTGGCGGCTGGTGGTCCCCGCGCTGTCCGAGCACTTCCGGGTGGTGCTGTTCGACCACGTCGGAGCCGGTCGGTCGGACCTGTCCGCCTGGGACGAACCGCGGTACTCCTCTCTGGACGGATACGCCCGTGACGTGGTGGAGATCTGCCGCGACCTGGGCGCGGGCCCGGTCGTGCTGGTCGGGCACTCGGTGAGCGCCATGATCGGTGTGCTGGCCGTGGTCGCCGAACCCGACCTGTTCTCCGGGTTGGTGCTGCTCACGCCGTCGCCCCGGTACATCGACGAGGGCGACTACCGCGGCGGGTTCAGCGCGGCCGACATCGACGAGCTGCTGGAGTCGCTGGACAGCAACTACCTGGGCTGGTCCGCCGTGATGGCCCCGGTGATCATGGGCAACCCGGACCGGCCCGAGCTGGGCGAGGAACTGGAGAACAGCTTCTGCCGGACGGACCCGCGGATCGCGCGGGTGTTCGCGCGCACCACGTTCCTGTCGGACAACCGGGCCGACCTGGAGGGCGTTTCCGTGCCGTCGCTGGTCGTCCAGTGCGCCCACGACGCCATCGCCCCACCGGAGGTGGGCGCGTTCATCCACGACCGGATCCGCGGCAGCGAGCTGGTCACGCTGGACGCCACCGGCCACTGCCCGCAGCTCAGCGCGCCCGAGGCGACCGCGGCGGCGATCATCCCCTTCGCCACGAGAGTGGGCGGATGACCGGGGAGCAGACCGGCGAACTACCTCAGGAGAGCCTGGAAGACCTCTACGACCACGCACCCTGCGGGTACCTGTCGACATCGCTGGACGGACGGATCGTGCGGGTCAACGCGACGCTCCTGTCCTGGCTCGGCTACTCCCGCGACGAGGTCGTGGGCGGCCGCCGGTTCGCCGACCTGCTGACCGTCGGCGGCCGGATCTACCACGAGACCCACTTCGCGCCGCTGCTGCGGATGCAGGGCGAGGTCGGCGGGGTCGCGCTGGAGCTGGTGGCCTCGGACGGGCGCAGGCTGCCCGTGCTGGCCACGTCCGTGCTCCGGCACGACGAGGACGGTCGGCCCGTGCTGATCCGGACCACCCTGTTCGACGCCCACGACCGCCGCGCCTACGAGCAGGAACTGCTGCGGGCCCGGCAGGAGGCCGACCGCGAACGGGACCGCTACCAGCGGCTCGCCACGACGCTCCAGCGCTCGCTGCTGCCGCCCGCGCTGCCCCGCGTGCCGGGGGTGGAGGTGTCCGCGTACTACCACGCGGCGTCCGTCGACGAGGTCGGC
>DATMCA010000476.1:0-6246 GCA_035559015.1 Umezawaea sp.
CGTGCAGTCGCGTGTGGACGTCCTTGAGCACCACCCGGTCCAGGAACACCTGGAGCGCCCGGTTGCGCAGCCGTGCCAGCGGCCCCGTCCCCGGTTGCAGGCCCAGGCCGAACGGGGCCACGTGCGGGCTGGGCAGCGACAGGGGTGACGTGCCGACGCTCACTGCGGGCGGCCCACCCAGCGCGTTCGACGAGGCCGCACCGCCGTACGCCGCGTCGTGCACCACGACGTCGGCGCGGCGTACGGCCGTGAGCCTGCGCACGTCGGCGAGCTGCGCGGGGATCGGGTCGAGGAACACCGACCTGATGTCGAACCGGAGTCGCGCGATGCCCTTGAGCGCGGCGCGCTCGGGGAACACCTCGTCGATGCCCCGGCCGTCGGGATCGGTGGCGAGGTCCATCGGCTCGAAGATCGCGCCGGTGGCCTTCACCCGGTCGGTGAATTCGCGACCGGTGCACCAGCGGACGTGGTGGCCGCGGTCGACCAGCGCGCGGGCGATGGGCGCCAGCGGGGCGACGTGCCCCGAGTAGGGCGAGGTGGCGATGAGGATGTCGAGTGGCCGGCTCATGCGGTGGTGTGACCCTGTTCCCTGTGGTGGCGGTGACCGTCGGAGTACCGCACGCAGCAGAACCCTCCCCGGTTCGCCCCGGCCGGAGATTAGTGCTTGACTTATATAAGTGCGTGTTGCTATTCAGTGATCCCGACGTGGAGGAGCCGGACCCGATGATCGACGTCAGCAAGCAGCTCAACGCCGTCCGACGCGGCCTCGGCACGCGCGTGCTGGAGCCCGGCACCGCGTGGGTGCAGACGATCAGCCAGGTCTACGACTCGTCGCTGGACGACGTGTGGGACGCGTGCACGAACGCCGACCGGATCCCGCGCTGGTTCCTGCCGATCAGCGGCGACCTCGAAGTGGGCGGTCGCTACCAGGTCGAGGGCAACGCGGGCGGGACCGTCCAGAGCTGCGACCCGCCCAGGAGCTTCGCCGCCACCTGGGAGTACGGCGGCGAGGTGAGCTGGATCGAGGTGCGGCTGACCGAGGAGGCGGGCGGGGTGCGTTTCGAGCTGGAGCACACCGCGCACGTCGACGACGTGCGCTGGGCCGAGTTCGGGCCGGGCGCCACCGGGATCGGCTGGGACCTGACGCTCGTGGGGCTCGCGGAACACCTGTCCGGTGCGCCGGGGCTGGTGCCGGAGGCGAGCGCGGAGTGGACGGCGTCCGACGAGGGCAAGGAGTTCATGACGTTGAGCAGCGAGCTGTGGGGTGCGGCCAGCGTCGCGGCGGGGACGGACGAGCGGGCGGCCCGTGCGGCGGCGGACCGGTGCGCGGCGGCCTACACGGCGAGCTGACGGACCTCGGGCGAACGGTGGGGAAGACGCATGGGTGACCTGCTCGACCAGATCAACGCCACCCACCGGGAGATCGGCGATCGACCCGTGGCCACGGGCGAGGGCCGCTCGCTGCTGCTGCGTCGGAGCTACGACGCCCCGGTCGAGGACCTGTGGGCGGCCTGCACCGATCCCGACCGGCTCCGCCGGTGGCTGGCGCCGGTCACCGGGGACCTCCGGCCCGGCGGCGCGTTCAGCGTCGAGGGCAACGCCACCGGCACGGTCCTGCGCTGCGAGGAGCCGAACCTGCTCAAGGTGACGTGGGAGTACTCGCCCGAGTCGATCACCGAGGTCGAGGTCCGCCTGGCGGAGGGACCCGACGGCGGCACGCTCTTCGAGTTGGAGCACGCGTCCCCCGCGGAGGTCGTCGACGGACTCGTGCGCGCCCAGGGCCCCATCGGCCCGATCGGCATCGGCGGCGGGTGGGACCTGGCACTGGTCGCCCTGCACGGGCTGCTGCACGACGAGGACTTCGACGTGACGGCCTGGAGGGGCACACCGGAGGCCGGGCGGTGCGCCGTTCTGGGCTATCGGGCCTGGGGTGCGGCGAGCCAGGCCGCGTGGCAGCTCGGCGACGACGACATCGCCGCTGTCGTCGAGTTCGCCGTCCGGCACTTCGCCCCTGCCGCGCCGGACGGCGAGGAGGGCTGACCGTCAAATCGGCGACTCCACCGCCCGGCCGCCGCACTTCGCGCTGTCGGCGCGGGGCTCGACCGTCCAGCTCGCGCCAGCCGCCGCGGCGCTGGTACGTGGCTCCACCGCTCGGCTCCCACCGGCTGCCCGGCGCCCGCCTAGCTCGCGCTGGCCGCCGAGAGCGTGAACGGGAGCGGTTGCCCGAGAACGGTCGCCGCCAACCTGGTGCAGTCCTCCGCCGACCTCTTGTCCCCCATGGCCAGGTGGGAGGCCGCCAGGTTCCGCAGCGTCACGGCCTCGTTGTACAGGTCCTGCATCTCGCGGTGCATCTCCAGCGAGTGCCTGAAGTAGCCGACCGCGACCGCGTACCGGCCCGCCCGGTGGTTGATCTTGCCGAGGCTGTCGTGCGCCGCGGCCTCCAACGGTCGGTTGCCCAACTCCCGCGACCGCGCCAGCGCCCGTTCGCAGAGCACGATCGCCTGGTCGTGGTCACCCAGGTCGCTGTGCGCGCACCCGACGTTGTTGAGGCAGTCCGCCTCCATCAGCTGGTCGCCGAGGAGCCGGGCGATCTCGTGGGAGCGGACCTCGTGCTCCAGCGCCTGCTGGAACATGTTCTGCCTCGTGCACAGGTCCGCGATGTTCTGGTGCGTCCGGCCCTCACCCCGCAGGTCGCCCAGTTCCACGTACAGCTCCAGCGCCGAGCGGAACTGGCCCGCCGCCCGCACCAGGTTGCCGAGGTGCTTGTGGGCGTAGCCCAGGCTCCGGTGCACGTAGGCGCGACCCTGCACCTCGCCCGCGCGTTCGGTCGCCGCCAGCGCGGCCTCCTGCGCGATGACCTTCTGGTGCCAGTGGCCGTTGCGGTCGAGGTACGGGTCGAAGGTCCAGGCCAGGCGCCAGGTGTGGTCGTCGAAGTGGTGTTCGCCCGCCATCTCCACGGCCGCGAACAGCGTCGGTGAGACCGCGGTGGTCCACGCCTGCGCCGCCGCGCGGTCGGTGAGGACCTCGACCACGGTGCCCTCGCTCAGTGGCGGCAGCGGGATGCGGGGCCGGTGCGGGTCGATCAGCGCGGCGGCGGTGAACGCGCTGTGCAGGTAGTGGTCCAGGACGCGGCCTCGGGCCGCCTGCTGGGTTTCCGGTGCGTCCGCGGCGTTGGAGAGTTCCGTCGCGTAGACGCGGACGAGGTCGTGCATGGTGTAGCGGCGCGGGGCGTACTGGGCGATCAGGTGGCCGCGTTCGAGTTCGTCCAGCAGCGGCACGGCTTTCGCCACCGGCACGCCCATGAGGCTGGCCGCCGCCCTGGTGGGGATCTCGGGGCTGGGGTGCAGGGAGAGCACGCGGAACATGTCCGCCGCGGCCGGGCCAAGTGCTTGGTAGGACCACGTGAAGGCGGCTCTGGCGTCGATGATCGAGTCGGCGTCGGAGAAGCTGTCCAAGCTGTTGCCGGTGTCGCGCAAGGCGGCCGCGACGGCGCTGAGCGGGTGGAGCGGCTGGAGGGCGGCGCGCGCGGCGACGATCGCCAACGCGAGCGGGAGGCCCGCGCAGAGGTCGATGATCTCCGAGATGGCCGCCGGGTCCGAGCCCGCGGAACGGCTGCCGAGCCTGCGGGTGAGGAACTCCCGCGACTCGACCTTCGACAGCGGGGTGAGGAGCAGCGGGCGGGCACCCTCCACCGCCACCAGCGAGAGCAGCTGGTTGCGGCTGGTGACCACCACGTGGCAGCCGGTGGCGCCGGGCAGCAGCGGGCGGACCTGCTCCGCGTCGCGGGCGTTGTCCAGGACCACCAGGATGCGGCGCTCGGCCAGGACGCTGCGGTAGAGGTTCACCTGCGCGTCGAAGCCGACCGGGATGCGGGCCGACGGGACACCCAGCTCGTCCAGGAAGCGGCGGACCGCCTCCTCCGGTTGGACCACGTCGCCGGTCTGGTCGAAGCCGCGGAGGTTGAGGTACAGCTGGCCGTCCGGGTACAGGTGGGCGATGCGGTGCACGTACCGCACGGCGAGGGTGGTCTTGCCGACGCCCGCCATGCCGCGGATGAGGGTGACGGCGGTGGCGCCGTGCGGGTCGTCGTGCTCGGCCAGCAGGTGGTCCAGCTCGTCCTTGCGGCCCGCGAAGACCGTCAGGTCGCGGGGGAGCTGAGCGGGCATGACGGACGGGGCGGGCATGGGGGCGTCCACGAGCGGCTCGGTCTCGTGGTGCGCTTCCTGCGGCGGCTGGTCCGGTTCCTCGCGCAGCACGGCCTCGTGCGCGGCGCGCAGTTCGGCGCCGGGGTCGATGCCGAGTTCGTCGGCCAGCCGGGACCGGATGGTCGTGTAGACGTCGAGCGCGTCCGCCCGGTAGCCGGCGGCGGCGAGGGCGAGGATCAGCCGCGAGTGCGACGGTTCGTCGAAGGGGTGCTGCGACGTCACCCACTGCAACGGTACGAGCACCGGTTTCGGCAGCCCGCAGCGGAGCGCGAGGTCGGTGGCCTCGTTGACCGCGGCGACGTGTTCCCGTTCCAGCGCCGTGAAGACGGTGTGCGAGCGGACCGGCGCGGGCGTGTTCGCCGCCACCGGCCCGTCCCACAGCGCGAGGGCTTCGGCGAACGTGTGGACGGCCTGGCGCTCGGCCCCGCCGTCGCGCTCGGAACGCGCTTTCCCCATGAGGTCGCGGAAGCGCAGCAGGTCCAGGGTGGCGGCGTCCGTGGTGAAGCGGTAGCCGCCCGCACCCCTGATCAGCCACCTCCCCGTTTCGCGGTGGCCCAGTTCGGGTTCCAGCGCGCGGCGCAGGGCGCCGACGTAGCGGTGCAGCAGGTTGACGGCGCTGCCGGGGTGGTCTTCGCCCCACAGGGCGTCGACGAGCGACGCCACGCTCACGGGCTGTCCGCCGTGAGCCAGCAGGAGTGCGAGCACCGAACGTTGTTGAGGTGGCCCCAGTTCCACCTCGACACCGTCGAGCCACGCGCGAAGAGGACCGAGCACGGCCAGTCGCAGGCTGCTTCGAGAGGGTTCTGGGAACAACTTCGCTCCGCCGCGGTAGGTGGCTCCCCCGCAGGGGAGCACGTGGTCACACTTTAGTCATTGGTCATCAAGTCGGGCGAATTACGGTCTGCGGGCAGTGGTTGGCCTTCTTCGACACAGGAGCGGCCCGACGCGCCCCGGATACGCATTCGCCGGAAATCATTCGCGCGTCGCGCCTCAACGATGAGGACCACGCGTTTACAGGGGTGACGAAGCAGTTGCAGAACGGCACGCCGTCCGGTCGTGGACGGTCTGGACAGGGGAGAACCGTGACGTCGCGACGCACCGGGGCCGATGCGCTGGTCCGCCAGCTCTACTCCGAGCACGTGGGCGCGATCTTGGCCCACACCACCAGTTTGACCAGGGACAGGGCCGCCGCCGAGGACGTGACGCAGGAGACGCTGGTGCGCGCCTGGCAGCACAGCGAGGCCCTCTCGAACGGGCAGGGATCGGTCAGGGGATGGCTCCTGACGACCGCCACCAACATCGTCATCGACCTGTCGAGACGGCGGAAGGTGCGGCCGCACGAGGTGTCGATCACACCGGACGGGCCGTCGCACGAGGCTCCCGCGCCGGGGGACCACGCCAAGTCCGTCGTGGACGGTGTGACCGTCCGTGACGCGCTGGTCCGCCTGCGTCCCGAACACCGCGAGGTGCTGGTGGAGGTGTACCTGCGGGGCAGCAGCATGGCCGAGGCCGCGGACACGCTGGACCTGCCCATCGGGACGGTGAAGTCGCGGTCCACGTCCGCGCGCCGCGCCATGAGGGACCTGCTGGTGAACCAGTCGGCCGGGTGAACCGACCGCCGACTTCCCCGCGGAGGCGCGATTCCGCGGAAATCGTCGAACCGGTGCGCGGAATGGTCCGGCCCTTCTAGAGCACCCTGCGGAGGAACGCGAGCACCTCGTCGTTCAGGTGGACGTGGAATTCGGCTCGGTCGAAGCCCTCGGGGTCCTGCGACGGCGGGAACGCCGGGCTCGTCATGCGTTCCGGGAACGGCGACAGGAACGAGTAGTGGCCCGCTCCGGGCACCACCCGGTGCTCGACGTCGGCGACGCCGTTCGTGACGATCTCGGCGTGCCACGGGGGTGTGTGCTCGTCGTGCTCGCCGGTCATCAGCAGGATCGGCACGGCGACGCCCGCGAGCGCGCCCTCGGCGGCGAACCACGCCGTGGCGGGGGCCAGCAGGACGAGCGCGCGGACCCGCTCGTCCGGGACCACCTCGACC
>DATMCA010000477.1:0-16087 GCA_035559015.1 Umezawaea sp.
GGCTTCCATCCTGCCCTTTTTGGCCCGACAAAGGGTCGAATAAGGGGTCCCCGAGTCAAATCGGCCACACCACGCCGAAACTCGGGCCCACCCAGCCGCATACCCCGCCCAGCCGCCCCGGACCCAACCATCCCGGCCCAACCAACCAGCCAACCAGCGGCCCAACCATCACCGAGACAGATCCCTCAAAGCCGAAGCCAACCCGGCCAAGTGATCCGTGGCGTCGTTCAACGCCTCCCGGTTGTCCACAGCCGTACTAGCCGCCAACGCCCTCCCAGCAGCAGCCACCAGCACGCAATACCCGTCCACACCCTCGTCCAACTGCCCCCGCAACCGCCGAACCCCTTCGATCAACGGCCCACGGTTCAACGGCGGCGCGGTATCCCGAGCCCTCTCCACAGCCTGCAACTGCCCCGACACGGCCCGGATAGCCGCAGCAGCCTCCACACTCGTAACCCGAGCCTGCTCCACCGACTCCGACGGCACCGACGTCAACGACGCGGAATCGAGCTGCCGAAGCAACTCCCGCAACGTCTCCTCCGCGTCCTCCAACCGCTGCATCGGCTGTCGAGCAGCCGACGAGTGCGACGGCAACGGCACCCGAACCGGCGGCGCGGACAACGCCAGCTTCTCGCGAGCCGCACTGATCTGCCGCATCTTGGCCCCGGTCCGGAACGCCAACACCCCGACCAGCGCCCCGCCGACAGCCGCCCCGACACCCACTCCGACGGCGAAAACACCCAGGAATGCGAACAACCCGATCACGCTCAGCACGGCGAGCAGGCTGAACCACACGGTCATCGCCCGGCCGGCCCGCCGGTGCCTGCGGTCGAGCTTGGCCACCGGGTTGTTCCAGGCGTCCAACCGCCGCCGAACCTGATCCGCGACGGGGCCCTGCAGTTGACCGCCGACCATCTGCGCGATCTCTCCCGCGGTCTTCTTGCGGGGCCCCATCCCGTAGCTCATTCGACGTCCTCGGTCAGCCCTGGCTGGCGGGCGGGTTCTGCTGCGGCATCTGCTGGGTCTGCTGCGACTGCTGCACGCGTGCGGCGATCTCCTGCTGGATGCTCGCCGCCGCGCTGGTCGACGAGCCGCTGGTGACCTCGCCCGCGACCTTGCCGCCGCCCATGGAGGCGCGGATCTGCTCCAGGCGGGACGAGCCCGCCATCTGCGTGGTCGACTGCTGGACCTCCAGCATCCGGCCCTGCACGGAGTTCTGCGCCAGTTCCGCGGAGCCGAGGGCGGTGGTGTACCGCTTCTCGATCTTGTCGCGGACCTCTTCGAGGGAGGGGGTGTTGCCCGGTGCGGCCAGCTCGGTCATCTGGCGCAGCGACGAGGAGACCTGCTCCTGCATCTTGGCCTGCTCCAGCTGGCTGAGCAGCTTCGTGCGCTCCGCGAGCTTGGACTGGAGGACCATCGCGTTGCGCTCGACGGCCTGCTTCGCCTGGCCCGCCGCCTGCAACGACTGGTCGTGCAGCGTCTTGAGGTCCTCGATGCCCTGCTCGGCGGTCACGAGCTGGGTGGCGAACGAGGTGGCCGCGTTCTCGAACTCCCCGGCCTTCTTCTCGTCGCCCTTCGCCCTGGCCTCGTCCGCGAGGACCAGCGCCTGGCGGGCGGAGGACTGGAGCTTCTCGACCTCGCCGAGCTGGCGGTTCAGCTTCATTTCGAGCTGGCGCTGGTTGCCGATGACCGCGGCCGCCTGCTGGGACAGCGCCTGGTGCTGCCGCTGCGCCTCCTCGATGGCCTGCTGGATCTGCACCTTCGGGTCGGCGTGCTCATCGATCTTCGACGAGAACGCCGCCATGAAGTACTTCCACGCCTTCACGAAAGGGTTGGCCATCTCCTACGCCTGCCTTCTCCGTACTTCCTGGCTCGCGCTCGTGATTGGCAACGACCCGGTGCCGGTGTTGGTTCCATCGTGTCAGTTGTGCCGCGCTGCTTCCACCGACCTGGGGAGATATCCGGGATCACCCTGAGACCGCCCCGCGACTTTAGTCGTCGGCGTGGTCAATCCTGCCCCGTCGCGTCCGGGGATGGTCGGCAACCCCCGCTCGGCGTGGCCAACTCGTTGTACGCGACAGCGCCGAGACGGGGTGTCCCCCGTTCGGCGCTGTGATCGCGTGTGTGGATCAGGCCGCCACCACGGCACCGCGTGGTGGACTGATCGAAGTGGACAGCCTGTGGCTGAGAACGGGCTGCAGCCGCAGGTCGGACAGGTCGTTGCCGATCACAGCGGGCACCAGGGTGCCCGCGTCCAGACTCGGTTCCAGCCCTGCCTTGGCGGGCTCGCCGCGTTTGGTGAGCGCCGCCGGGCTGGTGACCGGCTCCAGGGCGCCCATGTCGCTGGCGACCCGGTTCAGTAGTTCGGACAGGGGCAGGTCCAACGCCTCGCAAATCGCCGCCAGCAGTTCGCTGGAGGCTTCTTTGCGGCCACGCTCCACCTCGGACAGGTACCCCAGGCTGACACGGGCGGTCCTGGAGACCTCGCGCAGCGTGCGGCGTTGGGTGGTGCGGGCATGGCGGAGCCGATCACCGATCGCCTCGCGTAGCAGCACGGTCATCGCGCGCCTCCTTCCGGCCGGCCGTGCCCCCACGTTACCGATACACCCGGACAACGGGCAGTTACTTCGGGACACGTCCGCCAAGGGCGAACGAGTGGCAGGGCCGTCGAGTTCCCGGTCCGTTCACCGTTCGGCCACGGAATCCACCGGGTACGTCACCCGGAAGTGCTGGTCAGCCGGTTCACCAGGAGGGTGAGGGCCCCGGCGACGGACGCGGCGCGGACTTCGTGACGATCGCCACCCAGAGTCATCGTCTCGACCGAGGTCCCGGCCGCGCTCGACACGGCGACGTGCACGGTGCCCGGCGCGACGCCGTCCTGCGGGGCCGGACCGGCCACACCGGTCAGCCCGAGGCCCCAGGTCGCCCCGCAGCGCGTCCGGGCGCCCTCGGCCAACTGGCGGGCCACCTCCGGGTGCACCGCGCCGTGCTCGGCCAGCAGGGCCTCGTCCACGCCCGCGAGCGCGTGCTTGAGGTCGGTCGCGTAGACGACCAGGCCGCCGCGCACGACGGCGCTGGAGCCCGGCACGGACGTCAGCGCGGCCGTCACGAGACCGGCGGTCAACGATTCGGCGGTGGCCACGGTCTCGCCGCGCTCGCGCAGGAGCGCGACCACGGCGGCCGGGTCCGTCACGCGCCCGCCACGGCGCGACGACCGCGGGCGCGGAGCCGCACGGCGCGGACGACGTAGTCGACGCCCGTCACGACGGTCAGGATCACCGCGGCACCCATGAGCACCTCGGCCACCGGGACCATGAGCGCGGGCAGCGGCAGGACGTAGAGGCCGATCGCGAAGACCTGGACGAGCGTCTTCAGCTTGCCGCCCCGGCTGGCCGGGATCACGCCGTGCCGGATGACCCAGAACCGGAGCAGCGTCACGCCGATCTCGCGGACCGCGATGACCACGGTCACCCACCACGGCAGTTCGCCGAGCAGGCTCAGGCCGACCAGCGCGGCGCCGGTGAGGGCCTTGTCCGCGATCGGGTCCGCGATCTTGCCGAAGTCCGTGATCAGGCCGTGCTTGCGGGCCAGGTTGCCGTCGACGTGGTCGGTGAACGACGCGATGGCGAACACGGCGAACGCGGCCAGGCGCCACGTGGTCTGCTGACCGTCCGCGGCGAAGAGGGCGGCCAGGAACACCGGCACCAGAACCAGCCGGGACATCGTCAGGATGTTCGCGATGTTCAGCAGCGGGACGGGTGTCGCGGCGGGCTCCCCGCCCACGTCCGTCATCGGGGACCGCCTCTGGGGAGGACCTCGATCGGGGTGCAGACCAGGTCGACGCCCTCGGACGAGTCGACGACGCAGCGGACCAGGTCGCCGACCTTGAGGTCCTCGGCGTCGAGGATCACGCACTCGCCGTCGACCTCGGGGGCCTGGTGGGCGGCGCGGCCGACGCAGTCGGACTCGTCGTCCTCCTCGTGCTCGACCAGGACGACGACCTCCTGCCCCACCCGGTCCTCGGCGCGCTGGGTGGTGAGCTCCTCGACCAGCGCGGTCAGCCGGGTCACGCGGGCGGTGATGGTGTCGGCGTCGAGCTTGTCGGGCAGGTCCTCGGCCTCCGTGCCGTCCTCGTCGGAGTAGCCGAACACGCCCACCGCGTCGAGCATGCCCTCGGTGAGGAAGCGCTCCAGCTCGGCCACGTCCTCCTCGGTCTCACCGGGGAAGCCGACGATCACGTTGCTGCGGATGCCCGCCTCGGGCGCCAGCTCGCGGATCTGCTTGATCAGGCCGAGGAACGAGTCCGTGGAGCCGAATCGGCGCATCCGGCGCAGCACCGACTCGCTGGAGTGCTGGAACGACATGTCGAAGTACTGGGCGACGCCGGGTGTGGTCGCGATGGTCTTGACCAGGCCGGGCTTCGTCTCGGCTGGCTGGAGGTACGACACGCGGACCCGGTCGATGCCCTCGATCTCGGCGAGCCGGGGCAGCAGCACGTCCAGCGCGCTGCCGCCGCCCAGCTCGCGGGGCAGGTCCTTGCCGTACGACGTCGAGTTCTCGCTCACCAGGAACAGCTCGCGCACGCCCTGCTCGGCCAGCCAGCGCGCCTCGGCCACGACCTCGTCCGGGTGGCGCGACACGAACGAGCCGCGGAACGACGGGATCGCGCAGAACGAGCAGCGGCGGTCGCAGCCGGACGCGATCTTCAGCGGCGCCACCGGAGCGGAGTCCAAGCGCTTGCGCATGACCTTCGTCGGGCCCCAGCCGTGGCCGGGCACCTGCACGTCGTCCTTGGCGACCGCGGCGGGCCGCTGCACGGGCGTCAGCGGCAGCAGCGTGCGGCGGTCGACCGGCTTGTGCGACTCGATCGTCCGCCCGGCGGCGACGTCGTCCAGGCGGGCGGCGAGGTCCGCGTAGTGGTCGAAGCCGAGCACCGCGTCGGCCTCGGGGAGGCTCGACGCCAGCTCCGCGCCGTACCGCTCGGCCATGCAGCCGACCGCGACGACCTTCGCGCCGCTGTCCGACGCGGCGAGGAGCGTGTCGATGGAGTCCTTCTTGGCGGACTCGACGAAACCGCAGGTGTTGACCACCACGACGTCCGCGCCGCCGTCGTCGGTGTCGACCAGTTCCCACCCGCCGCTCGTCAGCCGACCGGCGAGTTCTTCCGAGTCGACCTCGTTGCGGGCGCACCCGAGAGTGAGCATGGCTACGCGCTTGGACGTGGTGGGAGTGGACACGCGCTCAGGGTAACCGGCCGGGGCGACTTGGCTGGAATTCACTCCCGCTACACCAGTGGGACACGTGACACCGGCGAAGTTCCGGCACGGATATAAATTCAACGGTCGTGAGCAGTGGCGTAGTCGTGCGAAGGGCCCGCACCAGCGACGTGCGGGCGATGAAGGCACTGGTCGACCAGTACGTCGGCAAGGTGCTGCTGGAGAAACCCCTGGTCACCCTGTACGAGAACGTCCAGGAGTTCTGGGTCGCGGAGGTCGACGGCGTCGTGCTCGGCTGCGGCGCGCTGCACGTGCTGTGGGAGGACCTGGCCGAGATCAGGACGGTGGCGGTCGACCCGACGGCGCTGGGACAGGGCCTGGGTCACCGGATCGTGGCGCAGCTCGTGGCCGTCGCGCGAGAGCTCCAGCTGTCGCGGATCTTCGTGCTGACGTTCGAGACAGAGTTCTTCGGCAGGCACGGTTTCGTCGAGATCGACGGGACCCCGGTGTCGCCCGAGGTGTACGAGGAGATCCGGCGGTCGGTGGACGAGGGCGTCGCCGAGTTCCTCGACCTCTCCTACGTGAAACCGAACACCCTGGGAAATTCGCGGATGCTGCTCCACCTCTAACCGTTCTAGCGAACACTAGAAGAGTCTTGACTGTGCGAGTTCCGCGCGACCAGGATGGACGGCATGTCCCCTCCGAGCGGCGAGCAGCTGACCGTCGACGAACTCGCCGCCCGCGCGGGGCTGCCCAGCAGCACGATCCGCATGTACCAGACCAAGGGGGTGCTGCACCCGCCGCGCAGGCAGGGTCGCGTCGCGCACTACGACCGGTCGCACCTGGAACGGCTCACCCTGGTGCAGCGCCTCCAGTCGAGGGGCTTCTCGCTGCCCGCCATCGCGGAACTCGTCGTGGCGCGGGAGAAGGGCGCGAGCGTCGCCGCGGTCCTCGGTGTCGGGGACGCGGAGGGCCCGGACGACTGGGTGCGCATCCGCGTCCGGGACATCAGCAGGCTCGTCCCGACCGGCAGCCTCCGCCCCAGCCTCCTGCGCCGGGCCGTGCAGCTCGGTCTCGTCCGGTGGCGCCACGGCTGGCCGCACTGCCGCCGGTGGGCGCTCGACGCGGGCAACCGGCTGACGGGGCTCGGGCTGCCGAGCGACGACGTGCTGGACAAGTTCACCGTCCTGCGCGACGAGACGGACAAGATCGCCGCCGAGTTCGTCGAGATCTTCGAGCGCAGGCTCTGGCCGCACCTGGCCGCCACGACCGGCGAGGAGGACCAGCTCGACCGCGTCCGCGCCCTGCTCGTCGAGCTGACCTACACGGCCGAGACCGTCGTCATCGGCACGCTCCGCGAGTCCATCCGCGAGTCGGCCGAGGAGTTCGCCCGCCGCCACGGCCTGCTGCCCAGCGAGGACTTCCAGCCCGCGTGGGTCGACGAGGCGGTGCCGATCGCCGAACGGCTGGTCGACCCGGAACTGGACACCGAGGTCCCGGACGAACCGGCGATCCGCCGCTTCCTGGACCGGGGCGACGACCCCGACGAGGGGATGACCTGATCCCCGCCGAACGGGCCCGGCACGGGCCCTGCGGCAGTCGAGCCGGTCTGAGGGGTCCGGCTCGCCCGCTCCCCGTGCCGGGCGGACTCCCCGATCGCCTTCGACTTTCTTTCATTTCCGGGACGCGCGTAATCCACCTTCTCGTCAACGACTTTTACCGCTCGGGCAAACAAGGCGACGTTTCACCCATTGTCGCGAGAATTTACGCCGTATAGGGGTGACATAGGCGGCACGAGTAGATGTATGAACCACATCACAACTACTCACTAGGGGGCACCACCTTGCTCGCCAATTCCCTGCGCCGCCTGTCGCACACGACCGTCGCCGCGATCATCGCCGTGTTCGCGCTGGTCATCGGCACCGGCACGGCCCAAGCCGCCATCGACGCCCCGGCGGTGACCGACAACTACCTGTTCAGCAAGACGTTGGCGGAGTTCGGCGCCCTCAAGGCGCAGCGCCCGAACGCCGACCAGCTCGACTGGTCCGACGACGGCTGTTCCTGGTCGCCGGACAGCCCGTTCGGCTTCAAGTTCCTGCCCGCGTGCCAGCGCCACGACTTCGGTTACCGCAACTACAAGAGGCAGGGCCGGTTCACCGAGGCCAACCGCTTGCGGATCGACAACAACTTCAAGGCCGACATGTACTTCCAGTGCGCGGGCAACTGGGTGTGCAACCGCACGGCCGATGTTTACTACGCGGCGGTCCGCGAGTTCGGCGGGAGTTCGACGAGCACCGCCGACGCGGTCGCCAAGTACGACGTCAAGACGAAAGCAGCGGCTTTCGCGAAGTAGTCGCCGACGCCGGGGCGGGCCGTTCGACGGCCCGCCCCGCACCGGTCAGTCGTCCTCGGGCTCCGGGCCCCCGCCACCGCGCATCAGGTACAGCACGGAGTCCAGCTCGTCCGGCTTGATCAGCACCTCGCGGGCCTTCGAGCCCTCCGACGGGCCGACCACACCGCGCGTCTCCAGCAGGTCCATCAGCCGGCCGGCCTTGGCGAAGCCCACGCGCAGCTTGCGCTGGAGCATCGACGTCGAGCCGAACTGGGACGTGACGATCAGCTCGGTCGCCGCGATCAGCACGTCGAGGTCGTCGCCGATGTCGGCGTCGATCTCCTTCTTCTCCCCCGCCTTCGCCGCCGTGACGCCGTCCGTGTACTCCGGCTGCGCCTGGTTCTTGACGAAGTCGACGATCTCCGAGATCTCCTCATCGCCGACGAACGCGCCCTGCACGCGCACCGACTTCGAGGCGCCCATCGGCAGGTACAGCGCGTCGCCCATGCCGATCAGCTTCTCGGCGCCGGGCTGGTCGAGGATGACCCGCGAGTCGGTCAGCGACGACGTGGCGAACGCCAGCCGCGACGGCACGTTCGTCTTGATCAGGCCGGTGACGACGTCCACCGACGGCCGCTGCGTCGCCAGCACCAGGTGGATGCCCGCGGCGCGGGCCTTCTGGGTGATGCGGACGATCGCGTCCTCGACGTCGCGCGGCGCGGTCATCATCAGGTCGGCCAGCTCGTCGACGATCGCCATGATGTACGGGTACGGCCGGTAGACGCGCTCGCTGCCGGGCGGCGCGGTGATCTCGCCGGACTTCACCTTCCGATTGAAGTCGTCGATGTGCCGCACCCGGTTGACCTGCATGTCCTGGTAGCGCTGCTCCATCTCCTCCACCAGCCACGACAGCGCGGCAGCCGCCTTCTTCGGCTGGGTGATGATGGGCGTGATCAGGTGCGGGATGCCCTCGTACGGCGTCAGCTCGACCATCTTCGGGTCGATCAGGATCATCCGGACCTCGTCCGGCGTGGCCCGCGCCAGCAGCGACACCAGCATCGAGTTCACGAAGCTCGACTTGCCGGAGCCGGTCGAACCGGCCACCAGCAGGTGGGGCATCTTCGTCAGGTTCGCCGTGACGAAGTTGCCCTCGATGTCCTTGCCCAGCCCGATGAGCATCGGGTGGTTGTCGTTGATCGTCGTCGACGCGCGCAGCACGTCGCCCAGCCGCACCATCTCGCGGTCGCTGTTCGGCACCTCGATGCCGACGGCGGACTTGCCGGGGATCGGCGCGAGCAGCCGCACGTTGTCCGTCGCGACCGCGTACGCGATGTTCTTGGTCAGCGCGGTGATCTTCTCGACCTTCACGCCCGGTCCGAGCTCCACCTCGTAGCGGGTGACCGTCGGGCCGCGGGTGAACCCGGTGACCTGCGCGTCGATCGAGAACTGGTCGAGGACGCCGGAGATGGCCTCGATCATCAGGTCGTTGGCCTTGCTGCGGGTCTTCGGCGCGTCGCCGTCCTTGAGGATCGTCGGCGGCGGCAGCTTGTAGTCGCCCTCGACGGCGCGCGAGACGAGCGGTTCCTTGCTCGACTTCTCGACGGCGGCCGGCGCGGCGGCGGGCACCTTCTCCTTGGGCTTGCGGCGCGGCGGCGGGACCGGGGTCTCGTCCTCGTCGTCCAGCGGCAGTTCGGGCTGGGCGGTGTCCTTGGCGGCGGCCTGGCGGCGGTTCCGCGACGGCCTCCGCAGCTTGACGGTCTTGCCCTCCTCGGGGAGGTCGTCGAGGTCCTCGTCGGCGTCGAAGTGGTCGACGGAGCCGGGCTTGACCGCCGCCACCACCTGCCGCACGGACATGCCGGTGAACACCAGGACGCCGTAGAGCCCGACCAGGATCAGCAGCGGTGCCGCGACCCAGACCGTGAGGCCCTGCGCCAGGAACCCCCCGGAGAGGTAGCCCAGAGCGCCACCGGCGGTGCGGCGGTCGACCGGTTCGGCGGGCAGGCCGCCCAGCATGTGCAGCAGGCCCAGCACGGCCACGCCGAGCAGCAGGCCACCGACCACCAGCCGCGGCCGGGTCTCCGGTTTCGGCTCGGAGCGCATCAGCACCACGCCGACCACCAGCAGCACGACCGGCAGCACGATGGCCGCGTTGCCGATCGAGCTGCGCACGGCGACGTCGACCCACGCCCCGACGGGGCCACCCGCCCGCCACCACACGCCCGCGGCGGTGATCACGGCCACGGCGATCAGCACCACGCCGAGCCCGTCACGGCGCTGCGCCGGGTCCAGTTCCTTGGTGCGGCCGACGGCGCGGACCATCCCGCCCACGCCGCGGGTCACCAGGCCCGCCGCCTTGCCGACGACGGCGCCGCCCGACCCCTTGCGGGCCGGACTCCTGCGCGCCGGTGCCTTGCGCGTCGGAGCCTTCCGCGCCGGGGCCTTGGCCCGCGTCCCGGACGTGCTCGACCGGGGCTTCGACCCGGTCCTGCCGCGTGTCGTGCCCTTGCCAGAGGTCCCAGTTCGGCCCGCCATAGCGTCCTACCGTATTCCTTTTCGTCACACTGGTCATTCCAGTCACACCGGCACCAGAGGCCGCACACCCGAGCGGGCATGAGAAGGTCCAGCCTCATGGTTGCCCGGAACGCCCAGAGCGAACCTCCGACACGCCGTAATCTGCCCGCCGTGTCCACCCCTCTTCTGTGGCGTGCGCTGATCGCGGTCGACCGGGTCGTCATCGGTGCCACCGGACGGCTCGAAGTCACCGGCGACATCCCGGCGTCCCTGCGCGGCCGTCCGCTGCTGCTCGCCTCCAACCACATCGGCAACCTCGACCCGCTCGTGCTGGTCGCCGCCTGCCGCCGCATCCGCGTCGCCCCCCGGTTCATGCTGGCGGGAGGACTGCTCGACGCCCCGGTGCTCGGCCCGCTGCTCAAGAAGTCCGGGCACCTGCGGGTCGACCGGCGCTCGGCGAACGTCGGCGAGGCCATGCAGCGCAGCGTCGAAGCCCTGCGACGCGGCGGCGACCCGATCGCGGTGTACCCCGAGGGCCGGATCAGCCTCGACCCCGGCCTGTGGCCCGAACGCGCCAAGACCGGTGTGGCGCGGATCGCCCTGACGAGCGGCGCGGTCGTCGTGCCGGTCAGCCAGTGGGGCGCCCACGAGGCCATGTACTGGGGCAACCTGCACCCGGAGGGCTGGCGCGACTTCCTCCCGTACTTGACGTCCTGGTGGCACTCGATCCGCACCCGCCCCGCGCTGAAGGTCCACTTCGGCTCCCCCGTCGACCTGTCGGACCTGTCGGACGGCAGGGCGGGCGACGCGAGACGCGCGCACGAACGGATCATGCGCGCCATCACCACCGGCCTGGTCCCCCTGCGAACCGCCGAACCGGACCTGCCGACGTTCCAGGACCCGACCAGGCCGACGACGGGCAGCAGCCCGTGGCGACCGGTGGTCGACCTCACCGACGAGTCCGGAGCCTGACCCGGCCGGGGTAACGATCGAGATCCGCCGCCCGACGGGTCCACATGGCGTTCATGCGCAAGAAGACCCCCGAGGAACTGGCGGCCGAGGAGGAACAGCGCGCCGAGGCCGAAGCGCGCTACCGGGAGGTCGTGGCACGCGCGCAGGAACGCCGTGGCACGTCCGCCGAACAGCTTGCGGCGGAGGCGGCCGCGAAGGACCTGGAGACCCGACGCGCGGAGTACCTCAGCCTGCCCGGCACGCAGGCGCGAGCGGCGTTCGACCGCGTCGACGGCCTGCTCCAGTGCTCGATCGAGTTCGTGCCGGGCAGGGCGGTGGTCGTGACGGTCGTCGGCGACGGCATCTCCCACCAGGTCGCCACCCCCGCGGAGGTGCTCAACTCGATCGACCGCGAGGGGTGGGACCTGGTCACCGGGTCGTTCGTCCCCGGCTCGGGGACGATGATCGGCCTGTACCTGTTCAAGCGGTGCCCGGAACACCGGGTGACGGCTTGACGGTCCACATCGGACCCCTATGTTCCCGTCTCGACTGAACCTCCCCGCCCGCGACCCCGTGTCCTCGCTGACTTCCCGGCCACTCGGGCGCCGGGCGCGATGGAGGAGAGACATGCGTTGCACTGTCGGGGTCCTGCTGGGTGTTCTCGCGTTGACCAGTGGTCTGGCCGCCTGTTCTTCGGGGGCCGAGCCGACCGCGGCGGCGGGGACGCCCGAGCGGCCCGTGTTCGTGGAACTGGCCACTCCCAGGGATTCCGGGACGCAGCCGGTGGCGATCAGCTACAACGCGGAGCTGGTGCCGGTGGGGGCGAAGGTGGCGATGGCGTCCGAAAAGGACGGTTCCGGGACGAAGGTCACCATGACCGTCGAAGGGTTGTTGCCGAACCACGAGTACGGCGCGCACGTGCACACGAAGCCGTGCGGTGCCAAGCCCGCGGACGCCGGGCCGCACTACCAGAACGACAAGGACCCGGTGTCGCCGTCGGTGGACCCGGCGTTCGCCAACAAGGACAACGAGATCTGGCTCGACTTCACCACCGACGCGAAGGGCGACGCGGCGGCGAGCGCGTCGGTGAAGTGGTCGTTCCGCGGCGGTGAGGCGAACGCGGCGGTGATCCACGCGGCGCACACGATGACCGAGGCGGGGAAGGCGGGTACGGCGGGCGATCGGTTGGCGTGCCTGACGACCACGTTCTAGACGCGTCGGCGCGTGGGGCCTCGGGGGGCTCCACGCGCCGACGGCGAGGCGGGGTGCCGGAAGGCGCCCCGCCTCGGAGCACTAATTAGCTGTGCACCAGTTCGCGCTCCGGCTCGTCCGCCTCGGCGGGCTTGCGGCGGAAGCGCTCCTTGGTGTTCTCCACCATCGTGTAGAGCGTCGGCACCAGGACCAGGGTCAGCAGGGTCGAGCTGACCAGGCCGCCGATGACCACCACGGCGAGCGGCTGCGAGATGAAGCCGCCGCTGCCGGTGATGCCCAACGCCATGGGTGCCAGGGCGAAGATGGTCGCGGCGGCGGTCATGAGGATCGGGCGCAAGCGGCGCCTGCCGCCCTCGATCACCGCCTCCTGGACGCCCATCCCCTGGGCCCGGTACTGGTTGATGAGGTCCATCAGCACGATCGCGTTGGTCACCACGATGCCGACGAGCATCAGGACGCCGATCAGCGCGGGGACGCCGAGGGCGGTGTCCGTCGCCAGCAGCAGCACGATGGCGCCGGTGGCGGCGAACGGGATGGAGACCAGCAGGATCAGCGGCTGGATGAGGCTGCGGAACGTGACCACCATGATCAGGAACACGATCGCGATGGCCACCAGCAGCGCGAGGCCCAGGTCGCCGAAGGCCGCCTGCTGGTCCGCGCTGACGCCGCCGATGGAGAACGCGGCGCCCGCGGGCAGGCTGAGGCCGTCGAGCTTCTTCTGGAGCTCGGCCGTGACCGCGCCGATGTTCTGGTCGGTCGCGGTGGCCGACACGTTCGCGGTGCGCTCGCCGTCGACCCGCTTGATCTGCACCGGGCCGTCGACCTGAGACACCGTCGCGATGTCGCCGAGCTTGAGGCCACCGGCCAGCGGCAGGGCCTTGACCTGCTCCAGGTCCGTCGGGGCCGGACCGCCGCGCAGCACCACGTCCTGCTGCTCGCCGTCGAGCGTGAGCTGCCCGATCGTCGCGCCGCGGAACGCCTGGGCGACCAGCTGGCCGACCGCTGCGTCGGTGAGGCCGGTCGGGGCCGCCGCCTCGCGGTTGAGGGTGATCTGGACGCGCGGCGCGCTGTCGCCGAGGTCGCTGGTCACGTCGGTGAGGCCCGCCGTGCCCTGGACCGCGTCGCGGACCTGATCGGACGCCGTGCGGAGCACGTCCGGGTCGGACGCCGTGACGGACACGGCCACGGTGTTGGCGTTGAACCCGCCGCCACCTCCGCCGCCCGCGCCGACGGTGATGTCACCGGCGTCGGCGAGGGACTTGGTGCGCTCGCGCAGGTCCGCCTCGACGGCGGGCGTGTCGGTGCCCTCCTTGAGGGTGATCGAGAACGACGCCGTGGACGAGTTCCCGCCGCCGCCGAAGGCCGCGAAGCCCTGCTGCGAGCCGATGGTGACCTGGTAGGTCTCGACGGCGTCGACCTCGCCGAGCACGCCCTCGACCTTCTTGGCCGCCGCGTCGGTGGCCGCGAGGCTCGTGCCGACGGGCATCTCCTGCTTGAGGCTCAGGGTGTTCTGGCCGGACGAGTCGATGAAGTTGGTCTGCAGCAACGGCAGCAGGCCCAGCGTGCCGATGAACACGGCCACGGCGATCAGCACCGTGACGAGGCGCCTGCGCGTGGCGAACCGGAGGATCGGCACGTAGACCCGCTGGAGGACGTTCTTCCGCTCGCGCTCGGCCGCCTCGGGGCCGTCGTCCTTGCCCGGCTTGAGGAACCAGTACGCCAGCACGGGGATCACGGTCAACGACACCAGCAGCGACGCGACCAGCGCGACCGTGACGGTGATGGCGAACGCGGAGAACAGCTGGCCGATCAGGCCGCCGACGACGGCGATCGGCAGGAACACCGCGACCGTCGTCAACGTCGACGCGGTCACCGCGCCCGCGACCTCGCGGACGCCGTCCAGCACAGCCCGGCGCTTGTCCTCGCCGTAGGAGAGATGTCGTTTGATGTTCTCCAGCACCACGATCGAGTCGTCCACGACCCGGCCGATGGCGATGGTCAGACCGCCGAGCGTGAGGACGTTCAGCGAGTAGTCGCCGATCCACAGCGCGATCAGCGCGACCAGCACGGACAGCGGGATGGAGACCGCCGTGACCAGCGTGGAGCGGACCGAGAACAGGAAGATCAGGATCACCAGGACGGCGAACAGCAGGCCCAGCGCGCCCTCGGAGGTGAGGCCCTCGATGGACTTCTCCACGAACGGCGCCTGGTCGAACACGATCGTCAGCGCCGCGCCCGCTCCGAGCGTCGAGGCGAGCTGCGGCAGCTTGTCGCGCACCTCGTGCGAGAGCGCGACGGCGTTGCCGTCCGGCGCCAGCGTCAGGGAGATGCCGAGGCTGTCCTTGCCGTTGGTGCGGGTGATGGACGTCGCGGGCGCGGGCGTCCGCTCGATCGTCGCGACGTCACCGAGGCGGGCGCCGGAGACGCGCAGTTCGCGGACCTCGTCCACGGTGGACAGCTTGCCGCCGACCTGGACGGTCAGGCTCTTGTCGCCCTCGGTCAGCGTGCCCGCCGGGATGGAGACACCGTTGGCGCGCAACGCTTCCGGGATCGCCGTGGGCGCGACCTTCGCCGCGGCCAGCTTGACCGGGTCCGGGGTGATGGCCAGGTTCTGCTTGCGGGCACCGGTCACGGCGGCCTCGCGGACGCCGGTCAGCGCCTGGAGTTCCGGCAGCACGGTCTTGGAGACCTTGTCGGCCAGCTCGCGCTGATCGGTGTCGGCGCTGACCGCGAGGACGACGGCCGGGAGGTTGTCGGTGCTGCCCGCGATCACCTGCGGGTCGACGCCTTCGGGGAGCTGGGTGCGGATGCGGGTCAACGCCTGCTGGAGGTCGTTGACGACGTCCGCGACGGGGAGGCCGAAGTCGAACTGCACCTGGACGGTGGCGGCGCCGTCGCGGGACGTCGAGGTCACGTCGGTGACGCCCGCGACGCCGCGAACGGCGGTCTCGATCGGCTTCGCGACCTGCTCCTCGACCAGTTCCGGGTTGGCGCCCTGGAAGGGGGCGACCACGACGGCGGCCGGGAACTCCAGCGAGGGCAGCAGTTCCTGCTTCAGAGACGGGATCGCGTAGATCCCGAACGCGGTGGCGATGATCGCGACCAGCGCGACCAGCGCTCGGTTGGCGAGGCTCAGTCTGGCCAACGAGGTCATGCGGCGACTCCAGCTAGACGTTTAGCCTGGGACAGACATTTAGTGTGAGGCGAATGATTAAAGCATCCGGGTGAGGCTGTTACCTTCACCCGGTGCGGGACGCGGAAACGGAACGACTGGTCGAGCGGGTAGTACAGGCCCAGAAGCAGTTGCAGAGACACCTCGCGTCCACCCACACCAACCCGTTGTTGCAGGTCAACCTCACGATGCAGCAGCTCAAGGTGTTGCTGATGCTGTCGATGGGCGAGGCGCGTTCCAGCCAGGAGTTGACCCGCGGGCTCGGCGTTGGACCCGCGACCGTCACCGGACTGGTCGACCGCTTGGCTGCGCAGGGGCTCGTCGAGCGACGGGAAGACCCCCAGGACCGCCGCGTCCGACTTGTGGAGCCTACCGAAAGCGGTCGCGCCCTCGTGGCCCGTTTGGAAGCCGCGGGGAACGAACACCTGCGAGGGCTGCTGGCGACCTTGGACGCCGAGGACCTCGTGGCGCTGGAACGGATCGTGACCCGACTGACCGAGGCCGCCGCGGCGGCTGCCGGTGGAGCGACGGGCTAGCCACTCCTCTTTTCCTCACTTCCGCTCGACCTGTGCCCTGGCACTCGTTGAGCGGTCGCTCAACTCGCGCTACGGTTGATTTGAGCGACCGCTCAAACACGCTGGTCGAGGAGGGTCGCCGTGAATCTCAGCGAAGCTCGGACAGCCCGCTGGAGTC